>JBMNTW010000210.1:0-3399 GCA_050945935.1 Christensenellales bacterium | reverse complement strand
AATGGTTTGATATATTTTTTATGGCTCATCGCCTTCCCCTCCTTTGCGGTCGTGCCGCCGTTTGAAACCAAAAGAATAAGCGGACGGCGGGCCTTTCCGCCGTCCGGCTGAACTGTCGACCCGCTTCGGGGTGTGTTTCCCGTTATCGTCGGTCGAACGTGCTTTCTTAAAACTTCGCGTTAAGCCCCTTTGCGGATCATACGAAGCACGGCGCGCGATTGTTGCATTGTCAGCGTTTGTGAATTTTGGTGATGTCGTAGGGCGTTTCCTGATACACGCAGTAGTTCAGCCAGTTGCCAAAGAGCAAATTGGCATGGGCGCGCCAGGACACCACCGGCGCCTTCGTCGTATCCCCGCCGGGGTAGTAGTTGACGGGCGGCTGAATGGGCCTGCCTAGATTTTTATCCCGCAGGTATTCTTTTTCCAGCGTGTCCGCATCGTACTCGCCGTGACCGGTGGCGAACACCTGCCTGCCGTCTGGCGTTGCCACGAGGAACACGCCCGCTTCCTCCGACTCCGCCATGATGCAAAGCTCGGGGTGCTTTTCAATGTCCTCCCTGCGGATTTCGGTGTGCCGGCTGTGGGGTGCGTAGAAATAGTCGTCAAACCCGCGCAAAAGGGGCGCGTTGTTCACCAGCACTCTGTGGCGGAACACGCCGAACTGCTTCTGGGGAAGGGGGTATTTGGGAATCCCGTAATTGTGGTACAGCGCGGCCTGGGCGCCCCAGCAGATGTAGAACGAGGAGTACACGTTTTCGTTCGCCCAGTCCATCACCTGCACCAGTTCGTCCCAGTAGGCGACTTCTTCAAACTCCATCTGCTCCACCGGCGCGCCGGTGATGATGCAGCCGTCGAACTTCTCGTGCTTGACCTCGTCAAAGGTGCGGTAGAACGTTTCAAGGTATTCCGCAGAGGTGTGGGTGGAAGTATAGGAAGCGGTGCGGATGAACACCGGCTCCACCTGCAAAGGCGTGTTGCCGATAAGCCTAAGAAGCTGGGTCTCGGTAGCTTCCTTGGTGGGCATGAGGTTGACGATGGCGATGCGCAAAGGCCGGATGTCCTGCGTGTTGGCGCGGGTTTCCGTCATCACAAAGATGTTCTCGGCGGTGAGGGTCGCGGCAGCGGGAAGAGCGTTCGGGATCTTGACAGGCATACTGGATACTCCTCTCTGCTAAAGTTAGAACTGTATTATCGGGATTGTATGCGCTGTGCCTGTTATCCGTCAAGGGTTTGTGTTATAATGGTCCGGAAAATCTCAAGTTCGGCCCTGATGGCCGCAATACGGAGGAATTATGCAGTCTATCTGGGTCTCTAAAATCTCGAATATGGAATATGTGCGCCTGCACGACGCGCTGCAAAAAGGCGCTTCGCCCTTCAACGGTCAGGAAGCGGCTCTCATCGAAGCGCTGCGCACCGTCGCGCTTCCCGAGGACGCTTCGCTGGTGTTCGGCGCGAAGGTGGACGGGGCGCGCATCCCCCTGACGCTGCTCGCGGGGGACAGGGTCGTGCTGTTTGACGTGTGCGACCAGCAGCCCCAGTCGGTACTCTGCGCCAGGAGCGACAGGCTCGCCTCCTACGCCCGGCGTATTTCGCTGTTCCACAAGCCCAGCGACGGAAAACGCGTACACTGCGCCCTGCTGGTGACGGGGGCGGAAAAGCTCAAGCCCTATGCGGTGCATATCTGCCAGGTGCTGCCCTTCCATAAGCTGCCGGACTACCTGCGCTCTTTGAAAATCGAGGGCGAAAGCCTTTCTGCCGAAGCGTGGCTTGCCGCTGACCCGAAGGACGGCAGCGTGATACTTTCCGACCGCATCGACGCCAGCCTTGAACGCTGGTCCCGCTTTGTGCTGGACGGCTGGCTCAACGACGCGGCGGACGAAATGGTCAAGCTTCATAAAATGGGCTACCGGCTGTACGTCACCAACGACTATTCCGCCGCCAAAGCCTACTGCGCCGCCCGTTACGCGGAAGCGCCGGACGCCCTTTACGGGTTCATCACCTCCTCCGACGCGGAGAACATGTTCCCCTACGGCGGGCTGAAGAGCGGCAGCAAGGCAAAGCGCCTGCCCCGGCCCGAAGACGAAGGCTGGGAGGACCGCTGGTTCGACCCGAAGGCGGAGGACGGCTGCCGCACCTTCAAGCGCGCAGCCTTTGAAAGCACCCTGAAGAACAAACGGCTGGACTTTGCCGTTTTAGGCTGGGGGGACGACATGCGCTGGACGGGCAAATGGAAGACCCGGGGCGCGGGTGCGGCGTTCAGTCTGGACATTGGCATCAATCTGGACCTGAAGGGCTACCGCCGCCCGAAGGCGAACGCCATCACGGGCCGCCCCGGCATTGACGACGTTCTGGAAAACCCCCGCCTGGGCGCGTATTACACCCTGCTCACCGCCGCGCGCGAGGGCATGGTGCTGTTTACCGTCAGCGACCTTTACACCGATTCCGCCAGGAACGCCCTGGTGCGCGCCGGCGCGGTGAAAATGTTCTGATTCGAGTCACATGGGAACCTTTGCCACGGGTGCGTCGTGTTCCCTACGGCTGCACGCCTAACGAATGATTACTGGAGCTGTGATAGATGAATAAAAAACTCGCCGCAGTGGCGCTGGCGCTGACCCTTCTGGCGGGATGCGCCACTTCGCCCGGCACCACCCCCGAAACCACGCCAACGCCTTCGCCCACGCCGCAAATCACCGGCGAAGAACCCGAAAAGACGGACAATCCCGTTCCCAGCCCCATGGACGAGGCGGACCCTTCCTCCCCCGTGGAGGAAACCCCCGCCCCCAGCGCGGAACTGCCCTTTGACGAGGCTGCCCTTTCCGCCATGCACCGGGGAGAGGAATACCTTGCCCTGCGCGCGGCGAACCCCGAAGTGCTCGCCTGGGTCACCGTGCCCAATACCAACATCGACTATGCCGCGGCGCTGACTTCGGACAATGAAAAGTACCTCCACACCACTCTCACGGGAGAGGAGAGCAAGTCCGGCGCCATTTTCTTCGATTACCGGACGGACAAACTGCTCGCCGGCAGGCATCTGATCCTGTACGGGCACAACATGAAGGCGGGAACGATGTTCCACGACCTGAACAGCTACAAACACAAGAGCTTTTTCGAAAACAACCGCATCATCACCCTGTGGGCGGGCAGCGAAAAGCGGGAATACGAAGTTTACGCCGCCTACATCGCCACCGAGGATATTTACTTCATCCGGATGTACTTCAAGGATGACGCCCATTTCCTCAATTATATGACCGATCTGCAGGCGCTTTCCAAGTTTCACACGGACGTGGAACTCACCGAAAAAGACCAGATTTTAACCCTGGTAACCTGTACCTACGAGGAGGACAACGCCCGCTTCGTGGTTCAGGCCAGGCGCATCAGCTGAACGCAAAAGAAAACGAC
>JBMNTW010000209.1:0-3445 GCA_050945935.1 Christensenellales bacterium | reverse complement strand
TGACTACCAGGGCAGGCGAAGCTTCACCTTTGGCGAAGCGCTGAGCACCGCCGGTGATTTTTTGGTCTACTCGGCAAAAACGCTCATCAACTTCTTTGCGAACATCTTCCGCACACCGAACCTCAGGGATCAGGTGATGGGCCCTGTGGGCACGATTTCCGTAATCGGTGAAGCGGTGCGCACCGGATGGGAGAGCATCTTCCGGCTGACGCTTTACTTGAGCCTCAACCTCGGCATCTTCAACCTGCTGCCCTTCCCGGGGCTGGACGGCGCAAGGCTGATTTTCCTTCTCATCGAAATCATCTTCAGAAAGCCGGTGCCCAGGGAAAAGGAAGGCCTCGTCCATCTGGTGGGGCTGGGGCTGTTGATGGCCTTCGTGCTCTATCTGACCATCGGGGACGTGGGCAGGCTCATCGGAGGATAAGGGATGACAAGAAAACAGGTTTTCGTGGGCGGCGTGCCCATGGGCGGCGGCGCTCCTGTGACCATTCAGTCCATGTGCAACACCCACACCGCCGATGTGGACGCCACCGTCGCCCAGATCCTCCGGCTGGAGGAGGCAGGGTGCGAAATCGTCCGCGTCTCGGTGTACGACATGGACTGCGCCAACGCCGTTAAGGAGATTAAAAAGCGCATCCGCATCCCGCTGGTGGCGGACGTGCATTTTGACCATCGACTCGCCATCGCCGCCCTTGAAAACGGGGTGGACAAGCTGCGCATCAACCCTGGCAACATCGGCGGCGCGAAAAAAGTGCAGGAACTGGCTGCCGCCGCAAAGGACCGCGGCGCGCCCATCCGCGTGGGCGTGAACGGCGGCTCGTTGGAACGGGAACTGCTGATGAAATACGGTGGTCCCACCGCCGAAGCCCTGGCGGAAAGCGCCCTGGGCCACGCGAAACTGCTGGAAAACGAAGGATTTTACGATATTGTGCTGTCCGTCAAGTCTTCGGACGTGAAGCGGACGGTGCAGGCGAATCGCATCCTGCACGAAAAGACGATTTACCCCCTGCACATCGGCGTCACCGAGGCGGGCGCGGGGGAACAGGCGCTCATCAAGTCCGCCGTGGGCGTGGGCAGTCTGCTTATCGACGGCATCGGCGATACCGTACGCGTTTCCATCACCGGCGATCCGGCGCAGGAACCTGTTGCCGCGCTGGCGATATTGAAGGCGGCGGGATTGCGCAAAACGGGCGCGGAGATTATCTCTTGCCCCACCTGCGGCCGCTGCAAGGCGGATCTATTGCAATACGTTGAAAAGGTACGCGCGGCGCTGCCCCAAACCGGAAGGTATATCAAAGTCGCGGTGATGGGCTGCGTGGTGAACGGACCGGGCGAGTCCAAAGAGGCGGATATCGGCATCGCGTTCTCCCCAGGCGGCTGCGTACTGTTCAAAAAAGGCGATAGAATCGCCGCGTTTCACGATTACGAGGAAGGAATAGACGCCCTGATCGCCGAAGCAAAAGGGCTTTCGGGCGAAATATAAACCAAAGAACCAATGAAAGACTGGCGCTCACTGTTGCGGCAGGGCGGATGTGAACGCTTTGCCGATATACTTACGCTGGACCGTGCGGTGCTCTCCGAAGGGGAAGGATTGATCACGGTCTGTTTTCTGTGCGACGAGGACGTTTCCGAAGAGGACCGGCGCAAAATCTCCGCCATATTGTCCGAGCCTTTTCTGGGCGTGGGCAGGGTGAACGCCGTGATCGACCGGCCCGCGCCCGTCATCCAGTTCCCCAGGGAAAGCGCAAAGGGGGATTCGTCCAACGGCAACGGGTCCAAACCCCAAAACGGCGAAAAACTGCTTTACGGCACCCAGAGTGCTGCGGGGCAGACCACTTCCGTTTCCGCGCTGGTGCCGGAGATGAAAAAGGTGGTCATCGAGGGCGAAGTCATCCGCACGGACGACTACGACCCCGAAGCCAAGTGGCAGAAGCCCTTCTCCTTTGACGTTACCGACTATGCCGACTCCGTCACCGTCAAACTCCCGCCGGTGCCCAGGAACAAGCCGCGCATACCGCCGCCTGCGGTCAAAGCCGGCGATTGGGTGCGGGTGTTGGGCTATACCGAGATCGACACGTACACCAACGAGCTCACCATCGTTCCCAAGAGCATCGTCGCGGCGGAGGGCAACTCCGTCCGGCAGGACAAGGGCGACAAGGACGGCAATAAGCGCGTCGAACTGCATCTGCACACCCACATGTCCATGAAGGACGGCATGCTCTCCGCCAAGGACGCGGTCAAGCGCGCGAAGATGTGGGGGCATACGTCCATCGCCGTCACCGACCACGGCGTGGTGCAGGCGTTCCCGGAGTTCTATTCCGAAGCCAAAAAAGCCGGCATCAAGGGCATTTTCGGCTGCGAAGGGTATCTGCTGGACGACTGCACACCCATCCCCTTTGACCAGACCTTTGTGGTGGTGGACCTGGAAACCACTGGCGTGGAGCGGTCCAAGGACAGGATTCTGGAAATCGGCGCGGTCAAGCTGGTGAACGGCAAAGTAGAGGAAACGTTCTCCACCTTCGTGAACCCCCACATGGCGGTGCCGGAAAAAATCACCCAGCTGACGGGCATCACCACCGACATGGTGAAGGACGCGCCTTCCGTGGAGGAAGCGCTGTCTGCCTTCAAAGAGTTTGCAGGGGACGCTGTGTTCGTCGCCCACAACGCGCCCTTTGATGTGGGCTTTCTGACCCAGTACGGCGAGCTTTCGGGCGTCGTATTTGAAAACGCGTATGTGGACACGCTGACGCTGTCCCGCTATCTGCTAAGGAACCTGAAAAACCACAAGCTGGACACGCTGACGGCGCATTTTAACGTGTCTCTCGAGGACCATCACCGGGCGACCTGCGACGCCACCGCCACCGCCCACGTATTTTTGAAGCTTTTAGAGCTTTACCGGCAGAGCGGAGCGGAGGGTCTGCCCGGCGTGTTCTCCGTGCATCGGGCGGAAAAGCGCTCCCGCATGCCGAGATACCACATGGTGCTGCTGGTGAAGGACGCAAAGGGGCTGAACAACCTGTACCGCCTGGTTACCTACGCCCATTTGAACCATTTTGACAGGCGCTCCGGCCGCCCGTGTATTCCCAGAAGCCTTCTGATGATGCACAGGGAAGGGATGATCTTGGGCAGCGCCTGCGAAGCGGGGGAGCTGTTCCGCGCCGTTGCCGGCAAAAAGCCGGACGAGGAAATCAAAAAAATCGCGAGCTTCTACGATTATCTGGAAATCCAGCCCGTGGGCAACAACGCCTTTATGCTCCGCGAAGGCATGGCGGAAAGCGAAGATGAACTGCGGGACATGAACCGCAAGATCTCCGACCTCGCCATCGAACTGGGCAAGCCCTGCGTCGCCACCGGAGACGTGCATTTTTTGGACGAGAAGGACGCGATCTACCGCGCCGTCGTCATGAAAACCCAGGGATTCTCGGATGCCGACGAGCAGGCGCCC
>JBMNTW010000208.1:0-3450 GCA_050945935.1 Christensenellales bacterium | reverse complement strand
GACAACGGTAACGACGGATGTTCCCGCGCCCGTCACTTTCGCGCCCATGGCGTTCAGCGCGTCTGCCAGGGCTTCGATTTCCGGTTCCCTGGCGGCATTGTTGATGGTGGTGACGCCCTCCGCAGCCGTTGCTGCCATCATCAGGTTTTCGGTGGCGCCCACGCTGGGGTAGTCCAGCTGAATGTTCGCGCCTTTCATTCTGGCGCCGTCGCAGTAAATGCGGCCGCCTTCCTCTTTGATCTCCACATTGAGCGCGCGAAGACCCTTCAGGTGAAGGTCAATGGGGCGGTTGCCAATGTCGCACCCGCCGGGATAGGAAAACACAGCCCGCCCAAAACGGGCAAGTACGGGTCCGAGCATAAAGATCGAGGATCGCAGTTCCCGGGCGATCTTTTCCGGCATTTCATATTTGGTTGCGCCCTCGGTGCAGACTGTGAGCGCATCGCCGTCCCATGTGCATTCGCCGCCAAGGTGGGTCAGTATCGCGCACATGTTGTCCACGTCCATCAGCCGCGGGCAGTTTGGAATCGTCACCGGTTCCTTGCACAGCAGCACCGCCCCCAGCATGGGGAGCACAGCGTTTTTTGCGTTTTTGACGTAAAGCTCACCATGAAGCGGCTTCCCGCCGACGACGCAAATCTTATCCATCCGCACACCTCCCGGCATCGCATACTAAAAGGTTATGCTCTGCCCTTCTGCATGGTGCCTTTTTTGAAGGTGTGCCGCGTCAGGCCCGGTTGGAAGCTCAGTACACCGTCGGTCTGCGGCCGAAATGAGCGGATGAAGCGCAAAGAATCGCGCGATTAGTTGCAGGAACGTGAAATGTTGAGTATCAGGCCGATTACCGCCAGACACACCACGATGGACGTCGCCCCGGAACTGATGAAGGGCAGCGTCTGCCCCGTGGTGGGCAGAAGGCCCGTTGCCACGCCCATGTTGATGATGGTCTGGATGGCGAGAAGCGTCGTACAGCCCGCAGCCAGCAAAGATCCGCCCACGTCCGGGCAGCGCATGGCGATGCGGTAGCACCGTGTATAGAGGAACACATAAACCAGCACGAGTATCGCCGCGCCCACAAGTCCGAGCTCCTCGGCGATGACGGAAAAAATCATGTCGCTCTCGCCATAGGGCAGAAACAGGAACTTCTGCCTGCTGGCGCCCAGCCCCTGACCCCAGATGCCGCCGGAACCGAAGGCGATGAGGGACTGGCGCAGCTGATGGGCGGTGGGGTCGTTCCAGGGGTCCAAAAATCCCGAAACGCGTTCTTCGCGGTACCCCCTTGCGAACATCAGGGCGGACCCGACGCCCGCACCGGCGCCGAACAGCACGCCGATCTGCAGCCAGCGCATGCCGGACATCACCAGCATCGCAAAGCACGCCACCGCAAGGCTGACGAGCATGGAAAAATTCGGCTGCAGCAGAAGCAGCACCGCCAACGGCGCCATCAGCATCAGGATGGGCATGACGCCGCGGCGGAAGCTTTGCATGCGCTCGTGCCCGAACTTCACCACCAGCGCCGCCACAGCGATAATCAGCGCGTACTTGGCAAGTTCTGCGGGCTGCACCGAAAGGTTGATGCCCGGAATGACGAACCAGCGGCTCGCGCTGTTGCGGTTCACGCCCAGCCCCGGTACCCAGACCATGCACATCAGCACCAGCCCCGCGGCGTAGATGGGCTTCCACAGCTTGAGCCAGCGCTTATAGTCAACGTTCGCCAGCAGAAACATGGCCACAAAGCCCACCACGACGCCCACAAGCTGACGCTTGACGTAATAATAGCCGTCGCCGAATCTGTTCTGCCCGTAATAGAAGCTGGCGGAAAAGAGCATCAGCAGGCCAAAAGCCGTCAGAGCGATGGTGGTGAACAGCACCGCATAATCAACATGGCCCCTCTTTTGCAGTTTGCTTTTGATACTGGAAAACAAGCCTGCCATGTTACCTCCGGCTTTCTCAGAAAGACCTTACCAGTTCTTTGAACACCCTGCCCCGTTCTTCAAAGTTGTTGAACATGTCGTAACTGGCGCAGGCGGGGGAAAGCAGAACGTCGTCCCCTTCTATTGCCAGGCTTTTCGCGAGCATGACAGCGTCTTGAAAACTTCCGTCACATATGTATATGGGGGAATAGTTTGTCTTTTTCGCGTCTCTTTCGATCTGGTCTTTTGTGAATCCGTATGCGACCACAGCCTTCACTTTTCCGGCAAAGGCGTTGAAAACGGGGGTATAGTCGCTGTTCTTGTTCGACCCGCCAAGGAGCAAAACGGTGGGCCTTTGAATCGCTTCGATGGCCTTGACCGTGGAATCCGGATTGGTGGCCTTGGAATCGTTGATGTAGCGCACGCCGTTTTTCTCGCACACGAACTCGATGCGGTGCTCCACGCCGGAAAAATCGCGAAGAGCCTTCGCAGCGGCTTCGGGCGAAACGCCCACAGGCAGGGATACCGCCACAGCTGCCAACGCGTTTTCCAGATTGTGGCTGCCGGGAATCTTCAGCTCATCCGCACGGCAGATGACATGCTCCTTGCCGTCCATGCGGAAAATGATCTCACCGTTACGCACGAAAGCGCCCTGCTCCACCTCATGCTTTCTTGAAAACCACAGCACTTTGCCTTTGGCGCGCTTTGCCATGGCCGAAACCATGGGATCATCCGCGTTGAAAACGGCAAAATCCTCCGGAGTCTGGTTATTGAGCACCATGGCTTTTGCGGCGCCGTAGTTTTCCATGGTCTTGAACCGGTCGAGATGGTCCTCCGTCAGGTTCAAAATCGCGCAGGACCTGGCGTGGAAGCGCTCCGTGGACTCCAGCTGGAAGCCAGCGACTTCGGCGACGATGACGTCCTCCGGCTTGGTGTTCTTCGCTTCCTGGGCGATGGGCACGCCGATGTTCCCCAGCACATGGGTGTTGAACCCCGCGGCTTTGAAGAGTTCCCCCGTCAGCGCCGTGGTGGTAGTTTTGCCGTTGGTGCCGGTGATGGCGACAATGGGCGCTTTGGCAAACAGATAGCCCAGCTCGATTTCGCCGATCACCTTGATGCCGCGCTTTTTCGCCTCCACCGCAAAGGGGGCGGAAAGCGGCACGCCGGGGCTGAGGACGATCATGTCGGTACTGTCCAGCAGCGTCATCGGGTCGATGCCCAAAGCGTTTGTGTAATTCACGCCCTTGAGCGATTGCATTGCGTCGGGCAGATCTTTTGCGGGCTTGGAATCGTTGACTGTTACAAGGGCGCCCTCGGACGCCAACAGCTTCGCGGACGCGATGCCGCTTCTCGCCATTCCCACCACGAGGACGCGCAAACCTTTTACGTTCATTTGTTTACCTATACATACAGCAGCAGGACGACCAGACAGGCAATGGCGGTGATGATCATATACATGGATACGATCTTCGTCTCCGGATAGCCCTTGAGTTCAAAATGGTGGTGCAAAGGCGCCATCAGGAAGATGCGCTTCTTG
>JBMNTW010000207.1:0-3507 GCA_050945935.1 Christensenellales bacterium | reverse complement strand
GGCCAGGCGATCATCGAAGCGTAGTATAAAAATACCAGATACTCGCCCAGCAAAAGCCTGCCGGAAACGGCGAAATACGAACCCACCGCCACGACGATGAGTTCCATCATGCCGGTGGAAATGCCGCCGGTGCTCCAGAAAATGCTCATGGTTTTGCCGAGCTTGATCCAAAGCTGGGAGAACTCGTTGTTCTTCTTTTCAAACCGCTCGATTTCCGCGGCTTCCTGACCAAAGGCGCGCACCACGCGCACGCCCGTCAGATTCTCCTGCACGCAGGAGGAAAGCTCGCCTTCCGCCTCGTCCGCGATTTTGAAGCTGCGGGCGATTTTGCCGAAGAACACCGCCGTGGTGACGACGGTAATCGGAATGAACGCCGCGGTGATGGCGGTGAGGGCAACGTCCATGGAAAGCATGAAGCTCATGGCGAACACCACCAGAATCACCGTGCGGAACAGTTCCGTCAGCTGAGAGGCGAGGAAGTTCCGAACGACGTCCACGTCCGAGGTGCAGCGCTGGATGATATCCCCCGTCTGGGTGGAAACATGCCATTTATAAGGAAGGTGCTGGATGTGGCGATAAAGGGTGTTGCGCATGGAGCGGATGACCCCTTCGCTGCCCTTGGCGACGAACAGGCGGTAAAGGTAGGTACAAACGCAGGACAGCACCGAAAACAGCACCGCGAGTATCGCGCAGATCCAGATGTTGGCGCGCAAAAACTCCCTGCCGCCGATACCTTCAATCCAGCGCACCACAAAGGCGGGAAGGTCAAAGGGCGCGTCCCCGATAATCGAGTCCACGGTGACGCGGACGACCTGGGGCATCAAAAAATTCAGCAGGATGGACAGGGCGGATACCACAGTGGCGCCGATGAAAAAGCGCCAGTGGCCGGGCATGAAGCGGTAAAGCACCCGCAGGCCCTTGGTTTTTTTAGGTTTTACTTCTTCGTTCATTTCGGTTGCCTCCTTTCACGGCGGCAGTCTTAACAGGGCGGACGATTTAAAAAATCAATTGCAGAGAAGGATTATAACACATAATAGGTTAACTGTCATGGATACCATTGGTTGATTTTAACCAATTATACCGCAGTTTTCCACCACTTTAAAAAGTGCTATACTAATAAAAGCGTTTCATAACGTAAATCGATTCAAAGCAAGGTGACTTTTATGGAAATTTCAAAGGAGGCAAGGGCGGCGCTGCTCAAAATGCAGCAAAATGAGATCACCGAGTATCTCACCTATACCCGCATCGCCAAACGGCTGAAGGATGAAAACAATAAAAAGGTACTGCTGAACATCGCCGCGGAGGAAAAAGCCCACGCGGAAGTCTGGAAGAAATATACCGGGCAGGACCCCAGACCCAACATGCGCCGCGTGCGGTGGTACGCCTTCCTTGCGCGGGTGTTCGGCATCACCTTCGCGCTCAAACGGATGGAAAACGGCGAGGACGCCGCCAACAAGGCCTACGAAAAGCTCATGGACGAAGTGCCCGAGGCAAAGCACATTGCCGAGGAGGAGGACCGCCACGAACAGGAGCTTCTCAACATGCTGGACGAGGAGCGCCTGCGCTATGTAGGCTCCATGGTGCTGGGACTGAACGACGCGCTGGTGGAGCTGACGGGCACATTGGCGGGACTGACCTTCGCGCTGGCGAACACCAAGCTGGTGGCGCTGTCCGGCCTTATCACCGGCATTTCGGCAACGCTTTCCATGGCGTCGTCGGAATACCTTTCCGCCCGCTCGGAAGGCAGACACGACGCGCTGAAGTCCTGTGTTTACACCGGCATCGCCTATTTGATCACCGTGGCGCTGCTGGTGCTGCCGTACCTGATTTTTGACGACGGGCATCACGTGTACGCCCTCATCAGCATGCTCGCCATCGTCGTACTGATTATTATGGCCTTCAACTATTACATCTCCGTCGCCCAGGACCTGAAGTTCCGGCGAAGATTTTTTGAGATGGCCGGCATCAGCCTGTCCGTGGCGGCGATTTCCTTCGTCATCGGTCTGCTGGTCAAGCAGTTCCTGGGGGTGGACGTTTAACGTCAAAACGCGGCGATTGATTCTCTGCCGCTTCACTATTTGCATTTGGAGGAGAACCCATGACCAGAGACGAAGCGTTGAACCTTCTTCAAAAGTACAACAAGGAGCCCTTCCACATCCGCCACGCCCTGACGGTGGAGGCGGTGATGCGCTGGTTCGCCAAAGAGCTGGGCTACGGCGACGAGGAGGACTTCTGGGGCATCGTGGGGCTTTTGCACGATTTGGACTTTGAGCAGTACCCCGAACAGCACTGCGTCAAAGGGCAGGAGCTGATGCGCGAACACGGCGTGGACGAGCGCACCATCCGCGCCTGCGCCAGCCACGGCTGGGGCATCGCCTGCGACATTGAGCCCGTACACCCCATGGAAAAGGCGCTTTACGCGGTGGATGAGCTCACCGGACTCATCGGCGCGGTGGTGGTGATGCGCCCCTCAAAAAGCACCATGGATCTGGAGGTCAAATCCGTCAAAAAGAAGTTCAAAACCCCGGCGTTCGCCGCGGGCTGCTCCCGAGAGGTCATTCAAAAGGGCGCGGACCTGATGGGACTGACGCTGGATGAGCTGATTGAAAAGACCATCCTCGCCATGCGGGAGTTTGAAAAGACGGAACAAAGCGCGTAAATCAAAAACGGCCGGTAAAATCCGGCCGCTTTCTTTTTTGAAACACCTAAAATGGCAGCATATCCAACACTTGGAGCAGCAATGGCAGCGTCACCGCCCCGCAAATGGTGGTAATCAAAGCGACGGTGGAGGCGTAGGCGTCGTCCGACCCGTTCGCTTTGGCAATCATGGGAATGGTGCACATGGAGGGAAGCCCCGCGATGACGGCGAACACGGCGGCGGTCAGATAATCGAACAGTCCTGTGAGCCGCAGGGCGCAGTAGACGGTTGCAGGGCAGAGAAGCATCTTGAACAGCACGACGCAGAAAGGGGAAAAGGATTTCACCGGAGACTCTTTCGCGGATAAAGCAAGCGTACCTCCGACGAAGACGAGGGAAAGGTGCTTGGTGGTCGCCCCCAATCCCTGAACGGTGCCCGCGAAGGGTTCGGGGAGCCGTAAGCCGAACAGGGCAAAGCAAATGCCCAATATAGCGGAAAGCAGCACGGGGTTGAGCAGTTTTTTCAACGAAAAGCCAGCAGGCGCGTTTTCCACAGGGTAGGTCAGGCGAACACCCAGCGTCCACAGCAGAAGCTGGTCGCAAATCAAAAACACGGTGAGCGGAAGCATGCCGCTCGGGCCGAACAGCGCAGAAATCAGCGGAATGCCAATCATTCCCCAATTACTGAAAGCGCTCTGGCAGATATGGATCCTTTTCCGGCTGCCCGAAAGGCGGCACAAGCGGGCGGACAGTGCGCCGAAAGCGAACATCAGCCCGCTGACGAACAGGGAAACGGGTATCAGCGGCCAGGAGGAAAGCAGCTGTTCTTTGGTCATGGAGCCCGCGGCGGAGGAAAACACCAAACAGGGC
>JBMNTW010000206.1:0-3525 GCA_050945935.1 Christensenellales bacterium | reverse complement strand
CCGTTGAGAACGGCTTTGGACGTCACCGTCGCGCCGGAGACGGCGTCCACGGTGGAAACGTCGATCTCATCCACGCGCTTGGACACGAAGGTCGCCAGCTTCTCGTTGATCTGCTCGATGGCCGCGCTGCCGATGCCGGCGGTCTCGTCCCTGCCTTCGGCAGAGAAGGAAGTCACCACGCCGTTCTGCACGAGCAGTGTCACGAAAACGTCGCCGCCGAAGCCGATCTGGGCGTCGGTGAATTCGCCGGTGATGCCGCCTTCCTGCGCGGGCGCTTCCGTGGGAGCGGGCGTGCTTTCCGGCTGATTCGCGCTCTGGCAGGCCGCCAGGCTGAAAATCATCGCCAGGCAAAGCATCAGTGCCAAAGCTTTGGTTAAATGCTTCATGATTACCCTCCTCATTTTTGTGCCGTTTTTTAGACACATTTCCAACACCATTATAGGGGAATGTGATATAATACACAAACAACCGCAATTTGAGCGAGGGAAACCACAGGTTTCGGTTGCTTTTGATGGGACAGCAAAAATTTGTCGAATCCTCTTTTTGCGAATCAACCTTTGGTTTCCACTTCTGGAGGTATACATGGAAATCCGCGAGCTTCGTTACTTTGTCACGCTCTGTGAACACATGCGCTTTGCCCCCGCCGCCAAAGCGCTGTTTATCACGCCCCAGGCGCTGAGCAAGTCCGTCCGCGCCATGGAGGAGGAACTGCACGCCGAGCTTTTCAAGCGCGAGCGGGACGGCTTAAGGTTGACCGAGCTTGGCATGGTGCTTCTTCGCGAAGCCCAGGGAGTGCTGGAAAAGTTTGACCATCTGGAGCGGCAGCTCGCCGCCATCGCCTCCGGTCAGCGGATCCACCTTTGCGTTTCGCTCTGCCACGGTCTGCTGAACACCGATTTTGCCAAATATCTCACCTCCTGCGAGGACGCGCACCCCAAACTGGAGGTGGAGCTCATCGAACTGCCCGACCAGTTCGCAGAGCAGTATGTGGAACAGGAAATCTGCGATTTCGGCTTTGTGATCGGCCCGCCGGACAACTGGGAGAACTTCAGCTTCAGCCTTTTTCGGCATTACAAGGCCTGTGCCGTGGTGCTTGATTCCCACCCGCTGGCAAAAAAGAAGAGCGTGACGCTGGAAGAATGCGCCGCCTACCCCATCGTAACGAAAAACAGCATTTTCAAGATTTACGGGATTGTGGAAAACTACGCCCGTTCCCGGGGTATTAAGCTGAACTATCTGCTCCGCTCGCCCAACGAGGTGCTCTGGATGAAGCTGGTGCAGGACGGCGCTGGCATCGGCATCGGCACCACCATGTACGAAACCAGCCCCGGTCTGGTGGCCGTTCCCTTCGCGGAACCCGAGCTGTCCTGGGATATTTACCTCATCCAGCGTCGAAACTCCCCCTATTCCCCCGCCGTGCAGTCGCTGATGAAGGACGTGCTGCGAAGGTTCCAGCGCTGAATCAACTCTCACGAAGAAAAACCGCGCCCGTAGTTAACGGGCGCGGTTTGTGTTGCTTGGCCGGTTTACTTCCCGAAAATCAGCTGAAGCACTTCTTCGGGGTTTTGCAGCCTGTACTTCGCGTAAGTCACCTTTTCCGGCTCAATGCAGCCCCAAAGAGCGAGGGCAAAGTCCACCCCAGCGGCTTCGCAGCACATGGAGTCCGCCGGGCTGTCCCCCACATATATAATCTCTTCCGGCTTCGCGCCGGAACGCGCAAGATACAAGTCAAGCGCCTCGGGATGGGGCTTGGGGTGCTGCACGTCCTCTGCGAGAATCACATGGTCAAAATACGGGCGAAGGGCCTTGACGCAGTCGTCGTACATCTCCCGTTCGGTGCGGGAGGAAACGATGCCCAAAGCGATTCCCCGTTTTTTAAGCTCTTGAACGGTTTCCAGCACACCCTCAAAAATGATGAAGCCGTCGGGGTCGCTGTCGATAAACTCGTTCCAGCGCTTTTCCGCGGCGGGAATGTCCTCAAACCCGAAATGCGCCAGAATGCCGATGCTGGGCAGCCCCACCAGATGCTGGTGCAGCTCCTCCGTCAGCTCAATCTGCTTTTCTTCCCGCAAAAGCCGTTCCAGCGCGCGCAGAATCACTGCGCCGGAGCTGACCATGGTATTGTCAATATCCCAGATAACATGCGAATACATCACTTTTCTGCCGTTCTCCCGTTTCTTTTGTTGTCTATCATAACAGATGCGAAGGCGCAATGCCACAGTTTGAACACGAGTAGTCACAAATTTGTAACGCTTTTTCCCTTGATTTGCCCAAAATTTATGCAATACTCTTATCGTACAAAGGAAATGCTAACCACATCGGCAGGAAAGGAGAATGTGCAAAATGAACGGAAACGGTTTTGAATACGAGACTTATCGGCAGGACTCCAGGCCCCCGAGAAAAACGGGCAAGATCCTCGGCATGCTTTCCATCATGCTGTGTCTGGCCTTTGTGTTCGGCGTGGCGGGCTACGCCATCGCGGACGCGAAGAACTACCGACAGCCCTCGGGTCTGAGCGGCCAGCCCCAGTCCAACGAAAGCGCGGGCAACGCCACCGCCCTTCCCAAAGGCAGCTTCTCGTTCGACAATCCCGCTCTGACCAGCACCGCCACAGGCTATTCCAGCGTTTCGGAGATCGCCTACAGGAATCTGGACGCCGTGGTGCTGGTGACGGCAATGGTCCCCGTCAGCGGATACGGGTATGACTTCAACTTCGGCTTCGGCAGGTTCCCCTTCGGCGAAGACCGCCAGCAGTACGGCGAATCCCGGGGCAGCGGCTTCTTCATCAGCGCGGATGGCTACATTGTGACCAACAACCACGTGGTGGAAGGCGCGGAAACCGTCTCCGTGACGCTGAACAACGGCGAAACCCTGGACGCCATCGTGGTGGGCACCGACGAAAAGACGGACATCGCCGTTTTGAAGGTGGAAGGTTCGGGATTCACCTTCTCCGCCCTGGGCGATTCCGGCGCGCTGTTGATTGGTGAGCCCTGCATCGCCATCGGCAATCCCCTTGGCACTTTGACGGGCACCGTCACCACCGGCGTCATCAGCGCCCTGGAGCGCACCATCAACGTAGACGGTCAGGAAATGGACCTTCTGCAGCACGACGCCGCCATCAACGAAGGCAACTCCGGCGGTCCGCTTTATAACATGAAGGGCGAGGTCATCGGCATCAACAGCGCCAAGACCGCCGCCCTGGGCGTGGAGGGACTGGGCTTTGCCATCCCTGTGAACAGCGTGAAAAAAGTGATTGAGGACCTCATCAACGTCGGCTATGTGACCGGCAGGCCGTACATCGGCATTTCGGTGCAGGAAATTTCCGAAGCCCAGGCCAAGTACTATAACGTTGCCGCGGGCATCGGCGTGGTGGGCGTTGCCACCGGTTCCCCCGCGGAAAAGGCGGGCCTGAAATACGGCGACATCATCACCGCCGCCAACGGCAAGGAAACCCTGACGCTGGACGCGCTGAACGACGTGAAGGAGTCCCTGAAAGTCGGGGACGTGATGGAGCTTAAGGTGTGG
>JBMNTW010000205.1:0-3526 GCA_050945935.1 Christensenellales bacterium | reverse complement strand
ACAGCAGCGTGCACATCAGCGCCCTGCACGGAACGGGAATCGACGAGCTTTTACTCAAAGTCCAGAGCGTCATCGGCGCGAACGACAAAAAAGTCACCCTGACCATCCCCTACCACAGGGGAGACGTCGTTTCCCTGATCCGCCAGAAGGGGAAAGTGCTTTCCGAGGAGTACGCCGAAGAAGGCACGGTCATCACCGCCATGCTGGACCATGCCACCGCAGGGCTGGTCACGAAAATGCTGGAACGGGGCTAACCCTGACGCCTGCCCATCAGGTTCATCAGCATTTCCGGTGAAAAACCACCGCCGCCACCCCTGTTGTTGAGCATGGAAGCGATGAGCGGGTTGATACCCGCCATTTGGGCAAAAACATTCATGCCGCTGCCGGAACGAAAGTTTTCAATGGTCTTTCGCAACTGTTCGCTTCTTGCAAGAGCCTTTTCAATGCTGGCAGTGTCCTGCTTCGTATAGCGGGATACCACACGCAAAGTAGAAAGACCTCCGCCGCAGCGCTTCAGTTCGCTTCCGAACTTCAGCGCCAGTCGCAGTTTTTCACCGCCGGGCATGTTCGCAGCAAGGCTCTGAATCAGCTCCGGATTGTTCCCCATCCTGCTGAGCAGCAGCGCAAGAAGCAGAACGGAACCGTCGCCCGCCGTTTCCTCAACGCTTTCAATCACCTCTTCCGGGGGCTTGGGCTCCCTTGGAAGGTTGGCTAAACTTTTCATTGCAATCACCTCAATTATCCATATTGAGGTGGAAGCGTAAACATGTGGCCTTCCTCTGAATACGATGTCAGAGAAAGGGGTGAAACACATGAAGCGCAATCTGCGTGACATGATGAGAAAAGCAGGCGGAAACATGGAACCTTCCAAAAAACAGCTGGACGGTTTTATGAACCAGGCCAAAAAATACGAAGGCAAGAGCGAAGCGGAGCTCATGAACGAGCTTGTTGCCAGTTATAAAAACGGTGCGCTGAAGGACGAAGACCTGGAACGGTTTATCCGTCAGGCTGGCCCGATGCTCAATCCCGCCCAGATGCAAAGGCTGCAAAGCATCATCGAGCGGCTCCGCAGTTAAAAAACCCGTACAGGAGATCAAATGAGAGAAGGAAAGCTGCAAAAGAAGGCGCGGCAGCAGGAAATTCTTCGTCGTCTGGAAGAATGCTATCCGGACGCAAGACCCGCCCTTGAGTACTCAACACCCTTTGAACTGCTCATCGCGGTGATGCTTTCTGCCCAGTGTACCGACGTGCGCGTCAACATGGTGACAAGGGAGCTTTTCAAGCTCTATAATACGCCGGAGCAGTTTGCCAAGTTGGAGCAGGAAGAACTGCTCCCGATGATTAAAAGCTGCGGCCTTGGCCCGTCTAAGTCCAAGAACATCATCGCCACTGCAAAGGAACTGGTGGAAAAGTACGGCGGCGAAGTGCCGAAAGACATTGAAACGCTGCAATCACTGCCGGGCGTGGGGCGGAAAACTGCCAACGTCGTTGCGTCCGTGGCGTTCGGGGTTCCAGCCATCGCGGTGGATACCCATGTGTTTCGCGTGTCCAACAGGACGGGTCTGGCGAGCGCCAAGGATGTTACCAACACCGAAAAGCAGCTGATGGAGGTCATTCCCAGAGAAAAATGGGCTCTTGCCCATCACTGGTTGATCTGGCACGGCCGGAAGGTTTGCACCGCCAGGAACCCGTCCTGCGATACCTGCGCATTGAAGGACGTCTGCACGTTTGCTTTGATGCCGGAAAAGGAAAAAGCAAAGAAGCTTGTTTCCAAATCACAGGGCTGATATAATAGCACGGCAATAAACACAAAGGATAAGCAAATGTTTGTCGATAAAGCGAAAATCTATGTAAAAGCGGGGGACGGCGGCCCTGGTGCCGTCTCCTTCCACAGGGAAAAATACGTTGCCAAGGGCGGCCCGGACGGAGGGGACGGCGGCCGCGGCGGCAGCATCTACTTCAGGGTGGACAAGGGGAAGAACACCCTGATCGATTTCCGGTACAACCGCCACTTCCGCGCTAGGAACGGCGAACCGGGGCAGGGCGGCAGAAAGTCCGGCAAGTCCGGCGAAGATATTTACATTACCGTGCCTCAGGGTACGGTTATCAAGGACGCGGCCACCGGCCGAGTTCTGATGGACATGTTTGAGGACGAGGGGGACCGCCTGCTCTTCAAAGGCGGCGCGGGCGGCAAGGGCAACGCCAACTTCGCCACCCCCACCCGGCAGGCTCCCCGTTTTGCCACGCCCGGCGTCAAGTGCCAGGAAGTGGAGCTTCTGCTCGAGCTGAAGACCATTGCGGACGTGGGACTGGTTGGCATGCCCAACGTGGGCAAGTCCACGCTGCTATCCGTGTTGACAGCGGCGCGCCCCAAAATCGCCAACTACCATTTCACCACGCTGGCGCCCAATCTCGGTGTCGCCAGGGTGGACGATACCGACTTCGTACTGGCGGACATTCCCGGCCTCATCGAAGGCGCCGCCGCGGGAGCCGGTCTGGGGCACGACTTTTTGCGCCACATTGAGCGCACCCGTATGATCGTCCACGTGCTGGACATTTCGGGCTGCGAAGGCAGGGATCCTGTCGAGGATTACCGGACCATCAACCGTGAACTCGCGGAATACAGCGAAACGTTAGCCAGACTTCCCCAGATTATCGCGGCAAACAAGACGGACATTCCCGGTTCCGAAGAAAATCTGGAACGGCTCAAACAGGCGGTTCAGGGCGAAGATGTGGAGATTTTCCCCATATCCGCCGCCGCTGCCCAGGGTTTGGACCCGCTGCTTCGCGCTGTTGTGAAAAAGCTTGCCACACTTCCGCCGGTGCAGCGATTCAAGGAAGAGGAACTTCCCCAGGAGGAAACGGAGAAGTTCACCGTCGAGAAAATCGACGAAGCCTATGTGGTCTCCGGTCCGCTCATCGACCGGCTGCTCGACCGCACCTTTGCGGACAATCCCGAATCCATGCGCTACTTCCAGCAGTTCCTCATCAAAGCCGGTGTGATCGACGCCCTGCGCGAAGCGGGGGCAGCCGAAGGCGACGCTGTGGTGATGGGCGATTGGGAATTTGATTTTGTTGAATAACGAGGGACACAAAAGATGCTGACTAGCAAACAGCGCGCCGCATTGCGCGCCATGGCAAACGATCTTACCCCCATTTTCCAGATCGGAAAAGGCGGCTTGAACGAAAATCTGATCAAAAGCGTCGACGAGGCGCTGGAAGCACGGGAGCTGATCAAGATCACCATTCTGGAGACTGCGGATATCACCGCAAAAGAAGCGCTCGACTATATCGCCGAGCGCACCGGTGCGGAGCAGGTCCAGCATATTGGAAGAAAGCTTGTGCTTTACAGGCGGTCCGAGGACAAGCCCAGAATCGAAATCTGACGGAAGGCGAACGACAAGGGGGAAGGACGCTCAGTTTACGTCCGCGCTGGACTTCTGCTTCGGCTTCTCCCTGCCGTTCTGCCAGCTGATTGCCGCGAAGGCCAGGCACAGCCCCGCCATCAGGGTATAATAAATCTTGT
>JBMNTW010000204.1:0-3562 GCA_050945935.1 Christensenellales bacterium | reverse complement strand
ACAATGACATCAATCATACACCGACAGAAGGCAGAAGCCTGATTGCCGCCGCGAAACGGCTTTCCGGCAAAGCGCAGCAGGGCAGAAAGAGCGAAAGCCGGTTCCGCCAGAGGGCCGGCAGCGGTCCGGAACAGCAAACGCGCGCCTTTACGGACGGTTACGTGCGCCGTTCGCCGGTGCAGCAGGTGAAGGAAAAGCCGGATTACCGCCGCAAAAGAACGATGAAGGCTGTGCAGATCGTGCTGTTTATGGCGGTGCTCGTGGCGCTGATTTACCTTGCGCTGCAAACCGGCCTGCTTTCGTTCTAACGCGCTAACCAATCTCCGCTTCGGGGGAACAGGGGGAGTACCTTGCTGAGTCATTTTTTCCGGCAGCTTTTCAGCTCCGTGGGCATCTTTTTCCGCACCATCCGGGCGTTTCTGACCCGGAGACTGGTGGGTTTCGGCGCGCGCATCAAGCGTATGTTCAATTTTTCCAGAAAAGCCACCAAAGTCGCCACCGAGGCGATTCAGGGGGCTGCCACCGCCGTTAAAAAGCCCACCAAGCGCGAAGATTACATCGAAACCAAGCGGCTCTTCATTTCGAAATCATTCCTGATTACGCTCGCCATAGGGCTTGTTGCCGCTGGGTGTTTGATTTACTTCGTCGTGTGGCCCTTTTTGCTCAGCAATTTCTTCACCGCCCACTTCCATCAAGCGGACGGGCGGGTGAAGGACTGGTCCGGCCGCGTGGTGGTCTACTACGATGCCGACCGCAAGGAGCCCATGTACGAAGGCCGGCTGGAAAAAGGCATGCTGCAGAACGAAGGCACGCTGTATGACGAAAACGGGCTGATGACCTATCAGGGCAACTTTATGAACGGCCTGCCCAACGGCAAGGGCAAAGCCTATGAGGCAGGCGTGCTGGTGTACGTCGGTTCCTTTGCGGACGGCGTGTACGAAGGCACGGGCGAGCTATACAAGGACGGTAACCTTGTGTACAAGGGCGCCTTCTCCCAGGGGCTGTTTGAAGGCATCGGAGAACTGTACGAGAACGGCGAACTGGTTTATAAAGGCGCGTTCTCCGGCGGCGCGCCCAACGGCATCGGCACAGCGTATGAAAACGGCGTGAAGGTTTACGAAGGCTCCATGCTGAACGGGCAGTATTCCGGTCAGGGCACGCTCTTTTATCCGAGCGGCAGGCGCGCCTATGTGGGCTCCTTCGCGGCAGGACTGCAGGACGGCGAAGGCACCGCCTATCGGGATGACGGCGGCATCTGCTACAAGGGCTCCTTCGCGGAAGGTCTGTATGAGGGCGACGGCGTTTACTACCTTGAAGGAAATCAGGGCACCATCCGCGCAAGCTTCGTGGCAGGCAGGACGGACGGCGCCATCGAATGGTATGTGGACGGCAAGCTCTGGTACGCCGGCAGCGCCGACGACTTAACGCCGGACGGGTTCGGCACCCTGTACGCGAAAAACGGCAAGCCCGTTTACGCGGGCGAGATGGATAGGGGCACGCTGGACGGCGCGTGGCTGCTGCGCCTTTCTGTGGACGAACTGCGCGCGGCGTTCTGCGAGGCGACCCTGACGGAGACGGACGGTGAAACCGGCGGATTCCTCATCATCAATCAGGAACTGGGGCTGACCGCGCTGTGCAGCTTCAGGCAGGAGGACGCGGACGCCGCCGTGTGCGCGCTTTGGCTGGCTGACGGGGGAGAGGGCGCTTTGTCGACCCTTGTGCCGTGGAAGAACGCGTCGGAATTTGGCGTCTGGGCGGCGGGACTGGGCGAAGCGGCAACAGAGCAGGATGGTTTTTCCGAAGCTGCCGTTCCCGCAGGCGCGATGCCGGAGGGCGCGTACGAACCCGTCCGGTACGCCTTCGGGGACTGGAGCGTCACCGCGCTATTGAAAGAGGGAAGCAAAACGCCCTCTGCCGTCCGGTGGGACAGCGCGCGCCCCATCCCCGCGCCGGCAGACAGCGGAGCAAAAACAGACCCCAACGCACCGGACGCAAGGCTGGACCAGATGCTCCAATCGCTGAAACTCATCGACGGTTCCGGCAAAAAAGGCTCTAAAAAACCTTCGGGCAGCGATGTGGCGCGCTTGATCTCGCTTTTAGGCAGCGCAAATGACGCGCAAACACTGGTCGACACGCTGTTACATTACGATATTAATAAGCAAACCCTCTCTATTTTGGAAGAAAGCAGAACTCTTCTTCAGCAGCTGCTGGCCGAGGAGCAGGAAAACGCCAAGCGCGGCGCCGGCAACGAAAAACAGGCGCAGGCCCTGCAAACCCAGCTGGAAAACATTGAAAACCGCATCGCCACCGCCAAGGCGGACATGGAAAAGGCCGCTCTGAAAGTGCAGGAGCTCACCCTCTTGAACCCCGCGGATTACGCATTGGAAAAGCTGATCTGTTCCTTTGACCCGTCCAAGCTGGACGCCAACAAGCTGTACACCGCTGCGGTGGAGTACGCGCAGAACGTGGCGGCAGGCCTTTACGAGGTGGACGCGGACAAGCTGGCGGTGACCGTCAAGGCGGAAATCATCAATCTTGAACTGGCGTATCAGACGCTGCAGTCCGTGTTGAACGGCAGGCAGCGCGCCCAGGAAAGGGCGGACGAAGCGCTCAAAAGCTACGCCCGTTCCACCATCGACCGGTACGAGCTCTATCAGATCCAAATCGCGCGAAATGACGCTACCATCGCTCTGTATGATGCCCTGGCGGGATTTACCCGTCAGGCGAACGTGCTGAACGGGCTGTCCGGCGGGTGGATTTCCACCGAGTATCAATGGCTGGACGACGCGCTCCCCGCCATCTATCAGAACGAAATCAACAAAGGCCAGGCGGAAGCGGAAGCGCGTGAGGAAGAACAGCGCAGAAAAGAACAGGAAGCCAGAGAACAGCTGGAGGAAGGCAGGCCTTGAACCAAGAGCGGCCTTTTTGAAAGAAGGAGGGACGACTGTGGCGGACTATACCGCGCTGATGGAAGCGGGCAGCGCCTTGGTGGAACTGCTCAGGGACCATCTGACCCCCGAACCCATCGCGAACCGGGAGCTGATTTCCCTTTGCTCCCCCCACGAGGCGGAGAACAACCAGCTCACGCTGTATCTTTACCATATCGAGGAGGACACCCAGGGCATCCAGAGCGGCTATTACCAGGTGGACAGGGACACCCAGCGCATTCGCCCGTCCCGTTACAATCTGCGCTATCTGGTGACCGCCCATTCCAAAGCCCCCGTGCAGTTAAGAGAGGCGGACAAGCACCGCCTCATCGGCGCCGCCATTCAAACGCTGAAGGACCATCCGGTGCTGGACCAGAAGTATCTGACCGGCTCTTTGGAGGAACAGCGGGCGGAAATCCATGTGGTACTGGAAAAAGCATCCCAGGACCAGATGCTCAAAATCTGGAACAACACGTCCACGCCCTATAAGCTGTCCTTCCTGGTCATGCTCACCGGCGTGGAGATTGATTCCCTCAGAATGCGCAAGGTGACCCGCGTGACCGATGTTGCCATCGACGTTGCGGAGGTCAAACAGGGGGGAAGGGCATGATCCGGATGCATGCGGACGCGGTGCT
>JBMNTW010000203.1:0-3570 GCA_050945935.1 Christensenellales bacterium | reverse complement strand
CCTCACCCCGTGGCGCAAAAACTCCTTCGCCGGCACAGAAGGAGAGAAAGTCTACCAGCTGGACACCACTGACCTGGACGACGCACCCGTCACCGCCGCCGTCAACGGAACGGAAATGACGGAAGGAAACGGCTTTACCGTCGACCGGCAGAAAGGCAGAATCACCTTTGCCACAGCCCCCGGTGTATCGCCAGGCGGCGCGGGGGTGGACAACGTGGTCATCACCTTCGCAAAGACCGTTCCCGGCTACGCGGAAAGAATCAACCGCTGCCGCTGCTTCGCCTTCTTCGGCTACAACAACGACAACCGCGTCTTCCTTTCCGGCAACCCCGAACATAAAAACACCGACTGGCGCAGCGGTCTGGACGACCCGACCTACTTTCCCGATCTGGGCTACACCAAAATCGGGTCGGACACTTCCGCCATCCTCGGCTATTTGAAGCAAAGGGACGCGCTCATCATCATCAAGGAGGAGAACGACCAGGACGCGGAACTCTTCTTGCGCACCGCGGTGTTTTCGGAAGACGGTTCGGTGATTTTCCCCGTCAAACAGGGGGCAAAGGGCGTGGGCGCGGTCAGCCCCTATGCCTTCGCTTCGCTGCGGGACGATCCTCTCTTCCTTTCGGAAAGCGGCGTGTACGCCGTCGCCTCCGTAGGCGTGACGGAACAGCGGGCTCTTCAAAAGCGCAGCAGCCGGGTGGATGCGAAGCTCTGCGCCGAAAGTGGTCTTTCCAACGCCGTTTGCGCCGTCTGGAACGGGTATTATCTGCTTTGCGTGAACAGCCGGTGCTATGTGGCGGACAGCAGGCAAAAAAGCGGTTCTGCCGAGTCCTTCGAGTACGAGTGGTACTATTGGGACAACGTGCCCGCCCGCGTGTTTCTGCCCCAAAACGGCGAGCTGTTCTTCGGCACGGAGGACGGCAGACTCGCCAAATTCAACACCGACATCGACACCACCGCCCGCTTCAGCGACGACGGCGCCCCCATCCTTGCCCGATGGTCCACCAGGGCGGAGAGCTTCGGGGACTTCACGGTGCGAAAAACCCTGCAAAAGCGGGGCTGCGGCGTGATGATCAAGCCCTACGCAAGGTCGGGGGTAGAGGTGTATTACCTCACCGAATCCTCCCACAAGGGGCTTTTGTGCTCCGCAAACATGGACATTTTCGACTTTTCGGACATGGATTTTTCCCGCGTGGACTTCAACACGCTGGACATGCCCCAAATCAAGCCCTTCAACGCCAGAATCCGGCGGTTCAACATCATCCAGCTGGTGTTTGAAAACAGCAGGGCGAACGAGGGGTTCGGCATCTACGGCGCGAAGCTCGCCTTTTCGACGGAAAACTTTATCAGGTAGGAGAAGCCATGCAGTACACCATTCAAAAAGGAGACACGCTCTCCAAAATCGCAAAAAAGTTCAACACCACGGTGGAAACACTCGCCGCTCAAAACAACATCAAAAACCCCAACAAAATTTACGCCGGGGACGCGCTGATTGTCGGCGAAGTGAAGCAAAACAGCGCCCTGTCCGGCGGCGCGCCCTCCCCCTATGATGCCTTTGAACAGGGGCTTTTGAACCTTTCGGCGCCGGTTTATCGCGCGCCGGACATCGCCGCCCAGTACGCCCAGGCGGCAAACAGCTACCGCCAGGCGCTGGATTCCGCCTACGCCAAAGAGGTCGCCAACCTCGAAGCCCAGGCAAAGGCCCTTTCCGGCGCTTACGAGCAGGTGCGCAAGAAAGCCTACGCCAACGCCCGGTTGAGCGCCATCGGCAACAACGAGGCACTTTCCTCACTGGGCCTTGCGGGGAACCTTTACGATGAGCCGTTGTCCGGTGCGTCCGAAAGCAGCAGGATCAAGCAGGACGTGGCGCTGCGCGCCAGCCTTTCGGAGGCGGACAGGCAGGAGCAGACGGCGCGAGATACCATCGCCCAGAAAATCGTGGAAGCGGGGTACACCAAAGACGCAGAACTCGCCCGTTGGCTTGCGGACCTGACCATCGCCCAGGCCGCGGCAGAGCAGCAGGCGGCTAAGAACGCCTACGACGCTGAAAGCAGCCAATACAAGACCCAGATCGGCCTTCTTAAAGACCTGTTTGACAACGCCCTCGCCCAGAGCGAGTTTGAGCTGAAGGCCGCCAAGCAAAGCGGCAGTTCTTCCAAAAAGAGCAAAACCCCGCCCTCCGGTTCGTCCGGCACTTCCTCCGGCGCTTCGCTGCTGTACGACATCATCCAGCGCACGCTGGGCGGCAGCGGAACGATGGTGAAAATGACCAAATAACGCCCGAAAACGAGAAAAGCCCCGCCGAAACCGGCGGGGCATGTTTCTTACATATACTTATATGGTAATCAGCGGCTCTGTAAAGTCCCTGCCCGCCCTGCATCCCCAGGAAAGGGCGGCAACGTCCGACGCTAAAACGTCCAGTTCGTACAGGGCGCGGCCGTCGTCATCCAGCTGCTCCGCGTCCGACTTTTTGCAGATCAAAGGCACCCAGGCGTTCTTCGCAATCTCTCCGAGCAGCCCTTTGGCTTCCTTTTTCACGCCCAGCACCCGAAGATACCTGGGCCCTTCATTGGCGCGCTTCTGCGTTTCCTTGGTGATGCCCAATAAAACGGCGCAGAGCATCCTTTTCAGCCTCGCCAGCGTGTAGCGCTTGCTTTTGACGGCAAACAGCGCTTCCTGCATAGTTGTCATGCCCGCAGCGCGATAAAGCGGATACTCGATTCCCTCATCCACACCGGCAAACGCGATGAGCTCCTGCGGCGATTTGGTGCGAAGGGCGTAAAGAAGCGCCTGCTCCAGATCGTCCATGCCGCCGCAGCGAAGGTTTTTCGCGTCCTTCGCCACAAACGGCGGCAGGGCGGAGAGCGCCGCTTCCCTCTCCTTTTCGTCTGCTGATTTCAAAGCCCTTCGGAATGCCGACGCGCTGGAAAACTGCCCGGCCAGGGACGCGTCGTTGTAATCCGCGCCCTTTCGCCGCACCGTCGCAAGGCGCACATGGGGGGCGTGGGCGGCAATCGCCCGGGCATAGGAAAGCCCCAGCATGAAGTTCGGCTTTTCCACAAGGTTTGCCAAATCCGGTCTCAGGGCGGTCAGCGCCCTCTGCTCCGCGGAAGCGTAGCTCATCCCCGCAGATAGATTTTCCGTGACCAGGGCATCATATTTCGGGTCGGTATAACAGGCGCAAAGGGCCAAAAGCTCTTCTTCTCCGCCGTGTTCGCAGCCGAAGGATAAAGCGTCCAGCATTCCCGTTGCGGCAAGCGAACGCACGCCGCCCGCGCCAAAGCCGGGCGCCGCCTGCAGGGCGTACACGGCGGGGAGTTCGAACACCACGTCCGCTCCGGCTTGCATCGCCCATTTCGCGCGGGTCCACTTGTCAAACGCCGCCACTTCGCCGCGCTGGACGAAGGCGCCGCTCATCACCACGGCGACGTGTTCGCAGGAAGAAACCAGCCGCGCCTGCTCAATTTGATACCTGTGGCCCGAATGCAGCGGGTTGTATTCGGCAATAATTCCGCAAAGGGACATGTCATCCTCCAGTCAGGGTCTTTGGAAAGTATAACCCAGCCAAAG
>JBMNTW010000202.1:0-3575 GCA_050945935.1 Christensenellales bacterium | reverse complement strand
AAACAGTAAGGAGGACCATCATGGAAGAGCAGGCCCGGGCCGTACGGAACATGCAGGATTTCATCGCCGCGCATCTGGACGACGAGATTACGCTGGCGGACCTTGCCAGGGTTTCGCACTTTTCGCCGTGGTACGCCCACCGGCTGTTCGCCCATCACACAGGGCTGACGCCGGCGGAATACATCCGGCGGATGCGGTTGTCCAACTCGGCGCTGAAACTGCGGGACGAATCCTGCAAAATCGCGGACGTGGCCTTTGCGTTCGGCTTTAAGAGCGTGGACGGCTACCAGCGCGCCTTTTTCCGCGAGTTCGGCTGCAACCCGAAGGAATACGCCACCCGTCCCGTTCCGCTCTACCTGTTCACTCCTTACAGCGTTGAACCCGCGCAAACGAGAAAGGAGCAAAGCATGGAAAACATCAAGACCGTGTTCGTTCACGTCACCGACCGCCCCGCCCGTAAGCTCATCCTAAAAAGAGGCGTCAAAGCGGACAGCTACTTTGACTACTGCGAGGAAGTGGGCTGCGACGTGTGGGGCCTGCTTCGGAGCATCAAGTCCGTCTGCGGCGAGCCGGCGGGGTTCTGGCTGCCCGAAAACCTGAGAAAGCCCGGCACTTCGGAATACGTGCAGGGCGTGGAAGTCGCGCCGGATTACGACGGGCCCGTCCCCGAAGGGTTCGACGTGATCGACCTGCCCGCCGCCAAGTACCTGATGTTCCAGGGCGAACCCTTCGCAGAGGAGGATTACTGCGAAGCCATCGAGGCGATGTGGAAGGCCATCGAAAACTACGACCCGTCCATCCTCGGCTATTCCTGGGACAACACCAACCCCCGTATCCAGCTGGAACCTTTGGGGAACCGGGGCTACATCGAACTGGTGCCGGTGAAGTAATCCAGAAAACCGCAAAAGGAAAACCCGCCCCTTTTCGGGGCGGGTTTTCTTACGGCTTGCCTTTTTGCTTAACGGTATGGGATGGCAATCAGCCCATCGCCACCCACAGGCCGTGGAGGTTGCAGTACTCGTAAACGGCGATGGGGCCGTCTTCCACGGTGAACTTCGCCGTGGGCTTCTGGCCGGGATGCAGCATCACGCGCCATTCCCTGTCACCCTGAACGACCTGGATCATTTCGATGTAATGCTCGGGAATCATGGGATGTTCCACAGAGCCGATGGTGACGGTCACTTCGTTGCCTTCGCGCGTGATGGCGGGAACGTGCTTCTCGGTGGCGCCGTCCGAGGTGTTGGCCTTGAGCAGGGTCATGGACTGGCCGCAGCAGGTCAGGGGACCGCCGTCCTTCACCACATCGATCAGCCTGCCGCAAACTTCACAACGATAAAACTTCTTTTCCATTGTGTACGCTCCTTTTGGTAGATTAGGGGTTGGCGATGAGTCAACTGCGTCTAACTGTACGGTTTTGGATTATTGTACCATATAAAATGATTGTGTACAAGTCCGTTGGCAAAAGACGGCGAACCGCGTGCTTTCACATTTCTTGCGTGCGTCTTCGCTTCATGTACTCGTTGTACAGTACCGAAGGCGAAATGCCTTTCGCGAAGCGCTTGGCGGCGTCCTTTGCCCGTTCGCCGGCAAGGACGGCGCTTTCTACCTCGGCGAGCATTTTCTCAAGGTCGGGTGCTTCCTCTTTTTCTTCCGCGCCGGCGAGCACGATGACGCACTCGCCCTTCGCCCCGGCTGAAAAATGCTCCGCCAGTTCCAGAAGCGTTCCGCGGACGCATTCTTCGTGCAGCTTGGTCAGCTCCCGACACACCGCGGCGCACCGGCTTTCGCCAAGCTTGATTGAAAGCTCCTTCAGCGTGTCATGCAGCCGGAAGGGGCTTTCGTACAGCACCGCGGTGCGGGGTTCCGCTTTCAGCTGGGCGATGCGCGCCTCCCGCTCCTTTTTTTCCCGGGGCAAAAAGCCTTCAAACACGAACCTGTCGCAGGGCAGGCCGCTGAGTACGGCGGAAGTGAGCACCGCGCTGACGCCCGGCAGCACGGTAAAGGGCTCGCCGCTTTCGATGGCAGCAGCCACCACGGCGGCGCCGGGGTCGGAAATGCCGGGCATGCCGGCGTCGCTCACCACCACCACGGTTTCCCCCGCGGCGGAACGGGCGACGATTTCCCTCGCCTTCTGCCGCTCGTTGTGCTCGTGGCAGGAAAACACCGGCTTCTTGATGCCCAGATGGTTCAAAAGCACCAGCGACCGGCGGGTGTCTTCCGCGTAGACGGCGTCGCACTCCGATAGTATTCTCACGGCCCTTTGGGTTATATCCTCCAAATTGCCGATGGGTGTTGCGCAAAGATAAATCATGCCTTATTCTAGCATGATTTGCCCGCCACCTGCAAAGGTTAAGCAAAAGACCGGCATTTTTTTCGCGAAAGCCGCGGCAGGGGACCGCTTTTGCGCGTTTGTTTTCCGAAGCAAACTTGAAAATAGGCTGTATTTGACCGTTTTTCGGTGTTTATCGCCTTGTTCAGTCCCATCTTATGCCCGCAGAAGCAAAAAATGGTGTACAATTACACAATGTGTGCTATAATTACTTGAAATCTTCGAAACCGGCGGCTTCGCTCCATATCGGTAATTTTTTCCGGTTTCAGCCGCGCGGTTTCCCCCACTTTGCACGAAAGGCCATACCATGAGAGTCGACGTCTTTGCCGTTTACAACGAAATTTTTGAAAGGGATACCCGGGACCGTACGGTGGTGGTGCTGGACATTTTGCGTGCCACCTCCACGATGATCACCGCCGTCAACAACGGAGCGATCAAGGTCATCCCCGTTGTCGAGGTGGACGACGCCGTCGCCATGATGCGCACCCTGGACCGCAAGGAGGCCCTCATCGCCGGCGAACGCAACGCTCTGCCCCTTCCGGGGTTTGACATGGGCAATTCCCCCCTGGAGTTCACCAGGGAAAAAGTGCGCGGGAAAACCGTGGTCATCAGCACCACCAACGGCACCTCCGCCCTGCAGGCGGTGAAGAACGCCAGCCGCGTACTCGTCGGCGCGCTGATTAACAAGACCGCGGTGGCGCGCGCCATCAAAAACCGCGGGGAGGACGTTTGCATCGTCTGCGCGGGGACGGGCGGCAAGTTCTCGGCGGACGACATTTACGGCGCGGGCGCCATCATCGCGGCTTTGCGGGAGATGGGCGTTTCCCTTGAATGCAACGATCTGGGCCATGTGGCAGAGCTTTTGTACAACTCGGACCGCGGCAGGCTGAACCTCATCACCCGGACCCACCATTACAAGATTCTGCTCGAACTCGGATTGAAGGAGGACATTGACTACTGCTTCACCGAGGACGTGACGGACTGCGTGCCCGTCTACGCCGCCGGTCTGATCGAGGGCACGGCGAAGGAATAATCCAAACATCCCAAAGAACGCCTGCGGGCGTTCTTTTTTTATGCATTTTGCTTTTTGCAAAAAACGTTCTTTTTTTGCTTAAAGTTTATTCAAATATATGGTAAAATGCGGTGTAGACGGCCGGTTTCCAACGGCACACTTGTGAATCCATTTCTTAAGAGTTAAGAAAGGAAGGTCGACATGAGAAAAACCAAACTGTTTTGCCTTGCGCTC
>JBMNTW010000201.1:0-3633 GCA_050945935.1 Christensenellales bacterium | reverse complement strand
AAAAAGGAGCTGAAGCGCTATCAGGCGGAGTTTTTGACCCTGTTCAACACCGTTACCAGGGTGGTGGGCTACGCCGAAAGCGAGGAAGCCTTCCGAAAAATCGCCCAGACCGTCCGCAATCAGCTGGAAGAATACCATCAGCTGTACGATATTTACAACGATTACGAAGGCGTCAGCAACCTGAAAACCATCAACGACAACGCAGGGTTAGCTCCTGTGGTGGTGGACGCGCGCATCATCGACATGCTGGAGTTCGCCAAACAGCAGTGCGAAGCATCCGGCGGCAGGGTGAACGTGGCGCTGGGCGCAGTGCTTTCTATCTGGCATGACTACCGCGAAGTGGGCACGGACGACCCCGAAAACGCCGAACTGCCTCCCATGGACCTTCTTTTGGAAGCCGCCCGGCACACCAGCATTGACGACGTGGTCATCGACCGCGCGGCATCCACCGTTTATCTGAAGGACCCGAACATGCGGCTGGACTGCGGGGCGATTGCCAAGGGGTACGCTGCCGAGCAGGTGGCGCTATACCTCGAAAGCTCGGGCATCGATAATTTGCTGCTGGGCGTGGGCGGGAACATCCGCGCCATCGGCAAAAAAGCCCAGCCGGACGACAAGGGCGAACAGCGCTGGACCATCGGCGTGCAGAATCCGGACAAGTCCAGCGAAACAAGCGAGCTGATGGCGCTGCTGATTGACGGGCTTTCCGTGGTATCCAGCGGCACGTACGAGCGATACTACACGGTGGACGGCAAACGCTACCACCACGTCATCGACCCGGAAACGCTGATGCCCTCTGCCTATTTTGACCAGGTGACCATCCTCTGCCGCGATTCCGGACTGGGGGACGCCCTGTCCACCGCGGTGTTCAACATGCCTTTGGAAGAAGGCAGGGCGTACATCGAGAGCATCGAAGGCGCGGAAGCGCTCTGGGTGCTGAAGGATGGCAGCTTAGTGTATTCCAGCGGCTTCATGAATGATGTGAAGGGTGAATGATGGGAAGGAACCCCTTCTAATATAGAAGAAACTCCAGAAAAAGACAGCCCCCGAACCGTTTTAAAGGGTGTTCGGGGGCTTTTTTATAAACATGTCACAGGCACGAAGCCACGAAGCGCATTCAGGCGGCACGAAAGCCTTTTTGCGCGCCGCATTCATTCAACTTACTCGTCCGGATACGCGAAAAGCTCCGGATTTTTCACAAAACGGCCCTGTTCGTCCCGCAAAAAGGGCAGCACCATCGTAACGGCGTCGGTGTACACCAATCCGTACACGTGGGGATAAAACCTTCCCGCGTTGTCGCCGTCCTCCCACTTGATTGGGGCGGTGATTTTTTCGGTATCCAGGCAAAGGAGCACCAAATCCTCCGTTTCGTTTTGAAAAAGGGGCGCAACCCGCCAGAAATAGTTCACCGGCGAGCAGTGGACGAAGCCCTCTCGCGTGACGGACGCCTGCCCGAAGTGCGTTTGGCCTTTGGCAAGTTCCCAATCGGATGCCTTCATGCAGTGCAGAATCATCATCTTTTTTCTCCCAATGCGTGTTTGAACCATCATAGCACAGCGAGTCAGGGCAGAAAACGGAAAAAAACGGCAAAACCTTGGCAGGCGTGAACAAGCTTGGAAGATGCGGCGCTGGCTGTTGCGCTTTTTCCAAATACATTATAAAATCAGAAATCATACGCATTTGTCATTCACAGGAGGAATCATGCCGCCCAAAGACCTTTCCCGTTCCAAAAAACGCCGCCTTTCGGTGCGGGGCTTGGCGGTGCTGCTCTTGTTGTTTGCGGTGCTTCTCGCGGCGGTGATATTCGGGCTGACGCGCATCAAGGGCAGCCCGAAGGACAGACTGATCGAGCTTCCCTTCGCCGCCGGCGCGGAATATGGGTTTACCGACAAGGGTATCATGACCATTAACGGAGAAAAGCTGCTCTACTGCGCTCCGGACGGCGAAGTGGAGTGGGAACTCCCGCTGACCATCTCCGGCTGCAGGCTTGCAACCGGCGCGAACTATGCCGTGCTGTATACCCAAAACGTGGTGCAGGCCATCAGCGAAAGCGGCACAGCACTCTTCCCCAGCCTGGAGTTTTCCGGCAGGGTGCTTTCCGTGCGGTGCGGGGCGAAGGTCATCGCCGTTTTGAAAGAGGAGGACGACGCCTCCCGCTTCATCTACCTGTACGACCTTGCGGGAACCAGGCTGGACCGGCTGGAGCTCAAGTCCAACACGCTGTTGAACTACGGGTTTGACGATTCCCGCGGCTTTTTGTGGACGTTGATGGTCAATACCGAGGCGTCGCTGCCCGTCTGCACCGTCAGCACCTATAACGTCGCCACCCATTCGGATACCGGCGCGATGACCAAGGAAGGCCAGCTCATCGAACGGGTGTATTTTTCCGATTCCAGAACCTACGCCTGCGGCACCAACCACCTGATCGTGTACGGCTCCACGGGCAAGGAGGAATCCTCTGCCCTGATTTACGGCTGGAAGGTGCTGGATTTTCTGCCCGGCAAGCCGCCTATGGCGCTTTTGGCGCTTCGGCAGGAGAGCAACGCCGTTTCCGTCGCCGCGAAGGTGCTGAGTGTCGATTCCGGCACGGAATACAAGTTCCGCCTGCCCGCCAACACCCTGGGGGCGTACTTCTATTCCGGCAAAGTGCTGGTGGTGCTTCCGGCGAAGCTTGTGTATTACAGCTTAAAGGGCGAATACCTTTCCGAAACCGCTTTAACCGAAACCGCCAACGGCGCGACGCTTCAAAAGGGGCGCGTCGTCATCCGGTGCGGGGACAGGCTGTTCCTGCTCCCCTGATTCTTGTGGCACAACCGCGCATGATATGAGAAAGGAAGCTCATGAACCTTCTTGATCTGGGCATCGTCGCCTTCTTTGTGCTGTTTGCGCTGATCGGCTGGCACAACGGATTTTTCCTGTCCATGCTGAACACCGCGGGGTTTTTCGTGTCGTGGCTGCTGGGGCTGCTGTTTTCGCCTGTGGCTGCCAACGCCATCCTTTCCAACGAAGGGCTGGCGAACGCCATGCTGTATTACACCGAAGGCGCCGAACTGGTGGCGAATGTGGAAATGCGCCGTCTTGCCGTGAGCCAGCTTTCCGGCGAAAACCTGAGCGCCATACTCGAATCGGCGAACCTGCCCGCTCCCTTGGACACGCTCATCGCCAAAAACATGGCGGGAGAGGTGTTCGCCAATCAGGGCATCACCACCGTGGGCGACTATTTCAACCAGACCATCGTCAACTTTACCGTGAACGTCATTGCCTTCCTCATCGTGTTCCTCATCGTGCGCGTGCTGATCTCCTTCATTCTGCACGGCGTGGACTATACCGCGCGGCTGCCCATGCTCAAGCATTTTGACGGGCCGCTGGGCGCGGGGTTTGGCGTTGTAAGGGGGTTTTTCGCGCTGTTTGTGATTTTTATGGTGGTGCCCACCATCCTGGTGGCGCTGCCCTTCCCGGCGGTGCGGGAATACATCGATTCATCCTTTTTGGGGCCGTTTTTCACGGGGTCGAACTTCCTCCTTTCCTTTATACGGGGGGTAATCTGACCCATGCGCATCGCAAAACTGCTGATTTTCATTCTGATGGTGCTGGGCGGGCTTTTTGCGCTGTTCGTGTGCGTGTGCAACACCA
>JBMNTW010000200.1:0-3689 GCA_050945935.1 Christensenellales bacterium | reverse complement strand
GGACAGATCCTCCTTAATCCTTCTAAAACGGCTCATGGAAAATGCGCCGTTTCAAGTCTGTCCATTTCAGGGCCAAAAATATCAGCCGCGGATTCTTTTTTCGATGATGCCGCCGCCCAGGCAGTAATCGCCGTCGTAAATCACCGCCCACTGCCCCGGTGTGACGGCGCGCTGGGGTTCCTCGAAGGTGATGAGCGCGCCATGCTCTGAAAGCTCCACATGGGCCTTCTGGTCCGGCTGGCGGTAGCGGTGCTTGATGGTGCAGTCAAAGGAGTTTGAAGGAGGTGCTCCTTCAATCCAGTTGACTGTGCCGGTCTGCAGCGCTTTGGAGTAAAGAAGGTCTGTTTCGCCGTGGGTGACAATCAGGCGGTTGTTCCTGATGTCCTTATCCGCCACGAACCAGCGTCCGCCGTCCGGCGCGCCGCCGATGCCCAGGCCCCGGCGCTGACCGAGGGTGTAAAACATCAGTCCGTCGTGTTTTCCCACGACCTTGCCGTCCGGCGTGACCATGTCCCCCGGCTGGGCGGGAAGGTACTGCATCAGAAACTGTTTGAACTTGCGCTCGCCGATGAAGCAGATTCCCGTGGAATCCTTCTTTTCCGCAGTGCTCAGCCCCGCTTTTTTGGCGATTTCACGCAGGTCCTGCTTGTTCATGTTGCCGATGGGGAACATCGCCCGGCTGATCTGGTTCTGGTGCAGACCCGCGAGAAAATAGGTCTGGTCCTTTCCGTCGTCCACCGCCCGCATAAGTCGGGTGACCGCGCCGCTTTTGTCTGCGCGCGCGTAATGACCGGTGGCAAGGTATTCCGCGCCGGCTTTGAGCGCAAAGTCCAAAAAAGCATTGAACTTGATTTCCGAATTACACAAAACGTCCGGATTCGGGGTGCGGCCCGCCGCATATTCCCCAAGAAATACGGAAAAAACGCGGTCCCAGTACTCCTTAGCGAAATTGACCGTGTAATACGGGATTCCGATTTTATCGCAAACGCGGCGGACGTCGTCATAATCCTCAACCGCGGTGCAGACGCCGTCCTCGTCCTGCTCTTCCCAGTTTTTCATGAACACGCCGACGACGTCATACCCCTGCTCCTTGAGGACCAGCGCGGCCACAGAGGAGTCCACGCCCCCCGACATGCCCACGATTACGCGCTCCACTATGCCCTTTCCTCCGTCATCGATACGAATTCAAAGCCGATGTCTTCGATGGTGTCGCTCACTTCAGAGGCGGACACCGGACCGTCGGCGAAAATTTTTGCCCTTCCCTTTTTCAGGTCGACTTCGACCCTGTCCACGCCGTCCAGGGCAGACAGCGCCTTTCTTGTGCTTTCCGCGCAGTGTGCACAGTGCATGCCGGAAATGCTGACGATATAGATTGCCATTGTAACACTCCTTTCGGTGGTACCATGATTATTATAACGTCTTTACCGCCAAAGCAACAGCCGTATTTGCGCGCGGCATGCATTCATGCCATAATAGATGCATCAACAGCGTAAGGAGGCAGGCATGCGAAACAACCGCAACCGCGAAAACAGCAAGCACCTGAGCCTGATGAAGCTCGCGATGCTTCTGCTGCTGTCGGTGGTCATCGTCGCAGGAATCATCTATTTCTTTGATATCACACCGGAGCAGCTGGACCGCGTTGCCGAAAACCTCACCTTCACCCCCAGACCCACATCCTTCGAGCAGGGTGTAACACCCACCAGTCCCCCCGTCGCCGCCCCGCAGGGCGAGCCGGATGCGGACGCGGTGCTTCCCGTAAAAGGCAGGCTGTCTGTGGTGTTTTTGAACGTGGGCAACGCCGACTGCATCTTCGTGCAAAGCCCGTCGGGGAAGACAATGCTCGTCGACGCGGGCGAGGCGGGGGCGTTTGGCACCATCGCGGACTATTTGCAGCACGCCGGTGTGACGAAAATTGACGTTCTGGTCGCCACCCACCCGCATAACGACCACATCGGCGGCATGCGCAAGGTGATCGAGAACTACGAAATCGGCGAAATCTACATGCCCAAGGTGACGCACAACACCTCGACCTATGAAAAGTTGCTGAACACCATCAAGGACAAGGGCATGAAGATCAAGACCGCCAAAGGCGGTGCCGATGCCGTCATCCCCTTTGACGATGACGTGTCCGTCCGCATCCTCGCGCCTTTGCGGGACGAGTACTCCGATTTGAATGATTACAGCGCGGTGCTCCGGCTGGATTACCACAACGCCTCCTTCCTACTCACAGGCGACATTGAGGAGGTTTCGGAAAGCGACCTTGTGGCGGAGTACCCGGAACTGCTGCGAACGGACGTTTTGAAGGTTCCCCACCACGGTTCGTCCTCCTCCAGTACCGAAGCGTTCCTTTCTGCCGTGAACCCTGATTACGCGGTGATTTCCTGCGAGAAGGACTCGGACTACGGTCACCCCGCGCCGCAGGTGCTGGAACGGCTGGACGCGGTGCATGCGGTTTACTACAGAACCGACCTTTACGGAACCATCGCCTTCATCACCGACGGGAACGCCTTCACCATCAACACCGAGTACTTCAACGAGGATTAAAAAAACCGCCCCGAAAGGGCGGTTTTTTGATGCTTTAAGTGTTTTTTACCACAGGCTGTGCCAATGCCGGTTTTGCGGACTTTGCCGCCCTTTCCTTCCAGACGCACCACATCGTGACAGTCAGCACCACCACCGCGCCGCCGACGAGGGCGAAAACGCCCGGCGCTTCACCGTCAAACAAAAACACCCAGACGGGGTTTAATATGGGCTCCACCACACTGATGAGCGAACAGGTCAGCGGCGAGCATTTTCTGGATGCCATGCCGTACAGCACATAGGGTATCCCCAACTGGAAAATGCCCAGCGCGAGGATGGACAAAACCGCCGCGGCGGAAATTTGCGTTTCATAAAACAGCATTTGCGGCACGCCGATGAGTGCTGTAAGCAGGTGCCCGAAGAAAATGCCGTTCATGCGGGTTTCATCGTCCACATTGCCGGTGAACAGGAACATCAGCGCCATGGTCAGCCCCGCAATGGTAGCGACGATGTTGCCGAACATCTGACCGGGGGACAGCCTGTCCAAAAAGAACAGCGCGATTCCCGATAGCGTCACCGCCACCGCGATGACGTCTGCAACTTTGAACCGCTGGCGAAGGAACACGGCGGAAATCACCAGCAGAAACACAGGCGCCGTATACTGCAAAGCGATGGCGTTGGCTGCGGTGGTCAGCTTGTTGGCGCTCACAAAGAGCATGAATGTGACCCCGGTAACGAGGGCGATGGGCAGCGCCCGTTTCGTGAGCCTGACCTTCATGCCGGACTTTTTAATGTACGCAAACAGCACCGCCGCAGCAATCAGGCTGCGGAACCCCGCGATTACAAAGGCGTTCCACGGAATGAGCTTGATAAATATACCGGCGATGCTCCACATGGCAGCGCAGAGCGCCATCTGAAGCATCGCTTTTGTGCCTGCGCGGTTGTCATTCGTTTGGTCCACGGTTTTCCTCCCGTCAGAACTCCCAGGTCGCGCCTTCGTAGCACACGTCCAGCAGCACCACGTCCCACTTTTCGGGAAGCTTCTTGACGGCGTTCATCATCCTCTGGCGGAACTGGCGGTAGTCCTTATCCAAAAACGCGATCATCGTGGGACCGGCGCCCGACAAACAGCACCCCAGCGCGCCGTTTTTTTCCGCTTCGGATACGAT
>JBMNTW010000199.1:0-3692 GCA_050945935.1 Christensenellales bacterium | reverse complement strand
CAATGACCTTCGGATCTAGGAAGGGATCGTGCACCACGATCTTGCAGCCAAAGCCCTTCAAACGGTCGATCACGCGGCGGCCGATGTAGCCAAAGCCGACGATGCCGACGGTGCAGCGGTCCATGTTGCGGATGTACGCCTGGTTTTTGAACTTCTTGCGCCAGCCGCCCTCCTGAATCGCCTTGTGGGCTCTTGCGATGTTCTTGTTTTCAGCAATCATCATGCCGACGGTAAAGTCCGCCACAGCGGGCGCGGAGCGCCACGGGGAGTTGATGACCTTGATGCCACGCTCGGTGCAGGCGGGAACGTCCACGTTCTCGTATCCGCCGCGCAGGCAGGCGACGACCTTCAGGTTCTTGCCCTTTTCGATGATCTCACGGTTGACGGAAGTCATGTGCACGCAGAGCACGTCGTACTCCTCCACGACGTTCAAAAGGCCTTCGTAGGTGGTCGCGGCCTTAATCCCCTCGTATTCGCAGGCGTGCATGCGGTCCATCATGGCGGTGTATTCCTTGATGGACTCGTCCACCATAATTGTAACTTCCGCGCCGTATTTTTCAAGTTCGCGCATGGGGGCGTAAATCGCTTCGGAAATGCCGCCGTCCGCCATGCACAGAATCTTAATTTTCTTCGTCATTCGCAGGCTCCTTATCGGTTGTGCGGAGCTCCCAAAAAGGCCCTTCTGCCCTTTTGGGAGCGCCGCTTGTTCGCGGCGATGCCGGGGCCGAACAGCGCGGCCCCGGTCATCGGAGATTCGGATGCTTTAGTTTGCGTTAGTTCTTGGCCTTCCAATCCCAGTAGGGCTTCATGGTTTCGATGAGCAGCTTCCATTCAGCGTAGCGCTTGTTGAGCTTCTCGACGTTTTCGGGATTGGGGTTGATGCGCGGGCGCAGGCGCACGCACTTGGCGATGGCATCGTCGTAGTCCTTGTACAGGCCGGCGCCGATACCGGCGCACATCGCCAGACCCAGAGCGCCGACTTCGTCGCAGGCGACGCACTCGACGGGGGTGTTCAGGGAGTCGGCGAAGAGCTGTGCCCATTCGTCGGAGCGGGCGATACCGCCGGTCAGACGGGTGATCTTGGGCTCAAGGCCGCCGCTGCGCAGCTCGTCGTAGTGGTGGCGGTGGATGAAGGTCACGCCTTCAGCCAGCGCGTAGGCGAGGTCCGCGAAGGTGGTGGTGTCGTTCACGTTGAAGAAGTTCGCCATCGCGTAGGGATGGACGGAGGGCTGGCCCACGAAGGGATGATACAGCACGGTGCTGCCGCCCACGGGCACGGACTTGATGATCTGGTTGACGATCACGATGTCCGGCGTTTCGGCGGTGTACTCGATGCCCAGCTGGTCCGCGGCCTTGCGGGCGACGCTGCCCAGGGTGTTCATGAACCACTCGTAGTTAGAAGCGGAAGCGCCGGTGTTGGCGGAAAGGAGATAACCGCTCCTGTTGAGGTAGGGCATGTTGAAGATGGGGCAGCCGGGATAGTAGATGATGTCGGGGTTGAAGGTCTCGTTGATGGACCAGGTGCCCGCGATGGCGGTGAACACGCCCTCTTCGGTGGCGCCGGCGCCCACGAGGCAGGCCAGAATGTCCATCATGCCGGCGACGATGGGGGTACCTTCGGCAAGACCGGTCTGCTCGGCGGCTTCCTTGGTCACGCGGCCGATGACTTCAGCGGAGTCGCCAGCGAGGTAGGGCAGCTTGTCATACAGCTCGGGGATGCCGTAGAGCTCCATCAGTTCCTTGGAGAACTCGAGCTTCTCAAGGTCCACCATGGCGGAACCGCCGATGCAGTTCAGGTCGGCAGCGGCAGCGCCGGTGAGCCTGAAGGCGATGTAATCCTTGAAGCAGAGCACGTGCTCGATCTGGTTGTAAATCTCGGGCTTGTGCATCTTGTACCAGCGGAGGATGGGACCGGGTTCGCCGGAATACACGGTGCACTTGACGATCTCGCAGATCCTCTCGTAGGTGCCTTCTTCTTTCAGCTTGGCAATCGCGTCATGGGCGCGGTAGTCGGTGGAATAGCAGCCGTTGGCGATGACTTCGCCGTCCTTGCCCAGGAAGGTGCAGCCGTTGCCGAAGGAGGTGCAGCCGATGCCCAGCAGATCCTTGGGGTCCACGCCGCACTTGTCCAGAACTTTCTTCAGAACCGTCTTGGTGGCTTCCCATGCCAGGGTCAGGTCAAATTCCTGATACTGGGGGCCGTCGGTGGAAACGCGCTTGAAGGTCTGCGTGACAGAACCTATGGTGTTGCCGTGTTCGTCGAACACAACGGCCTTAATGGAAGTGCCGCCGCAGTCCAGACCCATCAGATACTTTGCCATTTGAGTTCCTCCTTGAAATCTCATTCTCTAATTTAGGGGTAGCTCTTTGGTCGCGCGTTGAACGCGCGGAATCAATGCCCGGGCACGGAAAACCCCCCGGCGTCAAGATAACGCCGTCTCCCGGAGGCTCCGTATCCCAAGCAAAAACGTTCTTGACTGGTGCGGTTTACGGAACGAGCTTCTTCAGCTCCACCTTGCCGCGGTTGATCCAGGTTTTGGGGGCGACGCCGTCAAACAGGTTGGCCATGTGGTTGGCCAGGCGCAGCGCGGAACGGGTCATGGCGTGAACGGTGGTGCCCGCCAGGTGGCTGGTGACGGTGCAGTTATCCAGCGTGATCATGCGGTAGTCGATGCTGGTGGGTTCCTTGTCGAACACGTCCAGCGCGGCGCCGCCGATCTTGCGGTCTTTCAGCACTTCGTACAGAGCGCCCTCGTCGATGAGGCCGGAACGGGCGGTGTTGACGATGATGGCCGTGGGCTTCATCAAAGACAGCTCCCTCGCGCCGATCATGTGGTAGGTTTCGGGCACCAGACGGGCGTTGACGGAGATGATGTCGCACTCCTTCATCAGAGTGTCGAGATCCACAAACTCCACGTTCAGCTGCTTCGCGGCTTCATAGTCCGGGTATGCATCGTAGGCGAGCAGGCGCTGGTCGAAACCGGAGAGCTTCTTCGCCACGAGCTGACCCACCATGCCAAAACCGACAATACCGGTGGTCAGGCCCGCGAAGTCGGGCAGATAGGAAATGTTCACATAATCCTTGCGCCAGTAACCGGCCTTCACGGCAGCATGGCTCCTGGCGATGTTCCTGTACTCGGCGATCATCATGCCGATGGTGAAGTCCGCCACCGCTTCGGCGTTGCGGCCCGCGTTGTTAAACACCATGATGCCCTTTTCGGTCATGTAATCCACCGCGATGTTTTCAAGGCCAGCGCGCAGGGTGCCAACGGCAACGCACTTTTTCGCAGCGTCCACGAACTTCTTGTTGATGGGGCAGAACTGGGTGATGATGACGTCCGCGTCGCCGGCGAGCTCCAGCAGTTCGTCGCACACGTCCACCGCTTCGGGGCCGTTCTGCTCCAGCAGAAGGTTGATGTAGGACATGTCATGGCCGTTCTGGTCCCACTGATAGTCCACAAGTTCCACGCCACGCGCTTCCCATGCTTCAAAGCCGCTGCGCATGTCCTTGCTGTTGATGTAGCTGTCGCCTATGATGAGTGCTTTCATGATTCTATCGCCTTTCGTATTGATTTGACTGTTCTATCATCCGCCTTAAACGGCGAACCAATGCTGAAAAACGGGGTTTAACGGCAGAGCATGCCGCCGCTGACGTCCACGCAGGCGCCCGTCATATACGAGTTCCTGGGCGA
>JBMNTW010000198.1:0-3699 GCA_050945935.1 Christensenellales bacterium | reverse complement strand
ACGAGCTGTACCACGCCCGCACGGCCTACGAGCATCTGCACGGGCTGAAACCTTACGAAAACTCCCACCCGCCGCTGGGCAAGGTGTTCATCATGGGCGGCATCGCGCTTTTCGGCATGACGCCCTTCGGCTGGCGCTTCGCCGGAACGCTTTTCGGCGTGCTCATGCTGCCTGCCTTGTACATCCTCGTCCGCAGGGTCACGAAAAATCCCAAGTGGGCGTTCTTTGCCGCGGTGCTGCTGGCTGTGGACTTTATGCACTTCACCCAGACGAGAATCGCCACCATCGACGTGTTCGTCACCCTGTTCATCATCCTGATGTATTACTTCATGTTCCGGTTTTATGAGCTGGACTGGAACGAGGTGGGGCTGAAGAAGACGTTGTATCCGCTGGGAATGGCGGGGGTGTGCTTCGGGCTGGGCGCGGCGTCCAAGTGGACGGGCATCTACGCCGGCATGGGTCTGGCGGTGATACTGGGCATCGTGCTGGTCCGGCGCATCCTCGACCGCAAGCGTGCCCTGAAGTCCGGGGATAAGGTGGACATTGCCTGCACCGAGGGCACGGAGAAAAACGTCATTCTGACGCTGCTGTTCTGCGTGGGGGCGTACGTCGTCGTTCCTGTGGCGATTTATCTTTTGAGCTATCTGCCGTACTTCCTTTGCACCGAAACCCCGTACGACTTCAAAGGCGTCTGGGGGGTGCAGGAGTTCATGTTCAACTACCACAGCAAGCTGACGGCGACCCACCCGTACGAATCCAAGTGGTTCACCTGGCCGCTGACCATCCGGCCCATCTGGTACTATCAGGGCAAGTTCCTGCCGAACGGGGTCATCGAGAGCATCGTGGCCTTCGGCAATCCGGCGGTGTGGTGGACGGGAGCGTTCGGACTCATCGCGCTGATTGTCCAGCGCGCCCGCAAAAAAGCGTGGGACAATCCTGCCGCCACCTTTGCGCTGGTGGGCTTTGGCGCCCAGTTTCTGCCCTGGGTGTTCATCACAAGGGCGACGTTCATCTACCACTACTTCCCCTCGGTGCCTTTTGTGATACTGGCTTTGACGCTGGCGCTGATGGCGTGGGAGAAGCGCACGGCGCTGGGGGCGGACGTGGCGAAGATGCTGCGCATTCTGCTGCCCGTGCTGGCGCTGGTGCTGTTCGCCGTGTTTTACCCCGTTCTCGCCGGTGCGGAGACGGCGCGGTGGTACGCAACACTTCTTCGCTGGTTCCCGTCCTGGACATTCTTCATCTAATCAGGAGCGCATTTTGAAGGACGAACTCATCAAATTCATCAAGTTCAACGCCGTGGGGCTGATCAACACCGCGGTGGACTTTGCCGTGTTCACCCTGCTGGTGGCGCTGAAGGTGAACTATGTGCCCGCCCAGGTGATTTCCTATGCCTGCGGCACGCTGAACAGCTATATTTTCAACTCCCGCTGGACGTTTCAAGACAAAAAGGACTCCCCCAGGCGCATCTTTGCCTTTGTTGCAGTGAATTTGGTGGCTTTGGGGGTTTCTATCGGCATTCAGGCGCTGCTGAACAACGAGTTCGGTTTCAAAGAGATCGTTTCCAAGCTGATCGCGCTGCCCTTCTCCATCGCGGTCAACTTTATTGGGAACAGGCTTTTCGTGTTCAAGAAGGAAAGATGACATGCATGCGAATGTGCTCAGTTGCGGCCTTTTGGGAATTTCCGGAAGGCTGATTACGGTGGAAGTGGACATTGCCGGCGGCATCCCCTCTCACGAAACGGTGGGGCTGCCGGGCAAGGCCGTGTCCGAATCCCGTGAACGGGTGCGCGCCGCCATCAAAAACAGCGGTTTTTCCTTTCCGCCTGCGAAGGTGGTGGTCAACCTCGCCCCTGCGGACCTGAAAAAGGAAGGGACGGTATACGATTTGCCCGTGGCGCTGGGGATGCTCTGCGCCGCGGGCTTTTTGGATGGGGGAGCGCTTGCGAACCGGATGTTCGTTGGCGAGCTTTCCCTTTCCGGCGAGATACGGCCGGTGCGGGGCGCTTTGGCGATGGCCATCTGCGCGCAGGAAGAGGGCATAAGCGAACTCATCTTGCCCAAGGAAAACGCCGAGGAGGCATCCTGCGTATCCGGCGTGCGCGTGATTCCCGCAAACAGCCTGACGGAGCTTTGCGAATGCCTGCGCGGTGAAAGGGCGTTTACGCCCTTTACGGCGGGGGAGTGGCAGCCCTGTTCCGACACGGCGGACGCGGACATGGCGCTCATTCGCGGTCAGTACACCGCCAAGCGCGCGGCGGAGGTTGCCGCGGCAGGTGGTCACAACATGCTGCTCGCCGGCCCGCCCGGCGGCGGAAAGACCATGCTCGCAAGAGCCATCCCGACGATTCTGCCGGACCTGACCTTTGAAGAGGCGCTGGAAATCACCCGCATCCATTCCGCGACTGGAAGGCTTCAGCAGGGCGTGGTGAAAACACGGCCCTTTGTGGCGCCCCACCATTCGGCGTCCGCCGTTTCGGTGGTGGGCGGCGGTACCGCTGCGATGCCCGGTGAAATCAGCATGTCGCATCTGGGCGTGCTGTTTCTGGACGAACTGCCCGAGTTTCCGCGCGCGGTGCTGGAGTCTTTGCGCCAGCCCATGGAGGACGGGGTGATCACCGTCTCAAGGGCGAACGCCAGCGCCACATACCCGGCGCGCTTCATGCTGGTGGGGGCGATGAACCTCTGCCCCTGCGGCAACAGCGGCGCCAAAGGCAGGGAATGCACCTGCACGCCTTCGGCGATTTCCCGTTACCGGCACAGGCTGAGCGGCCCGCTTCTGGACAGGATGGACATTTTCGTCCGCATGGCGGAGGTGAGCTATGACGACCTGTTCGACGCTTCCGCCTCTGCGGAAAGCTCCGCCTCCATCCGCAAGCGTGTGAACGACTGCAGAAGGCTTCAGATGGAGCGGTTTAAGGGCACCGGCCGCTACGCCAACGCCCATATGACGCAGAAGGAAATCGTGCGCTACTGCCGGCTGGACAAAGACGCTGATAAGTTGTACCGCTCGGAGTTCGCTCGCCGCGGCATGAGCGGCAGGGGGAACGCCAGAACGCTGCGTCTGGCGCGGACGATTGCCGACCTGGACCAGTCCCACCTCATTCGGGAGGAGCATCTGGCGGAAGCTTTGCAGTACCTTGCTGCGGACGGATTCGTGAGGGAATGGACATGAAGGAAGCACTCTATCTGGCGTGGCTCAAAAGCATCCGCGGTATGACCAACACCAGGATGGACATCCTGATGGAAAAGAACGGCTCGGCGAAAGAAGTCCACGAACGGGCGAAAAGCGGCGATATCGTCCGCTCCGGCGCGCTGCCCGAAGCGCTTTATCCCGAGCTTTTCCGCTCCGCTTCCTCCGGCGGGCTGGAAAGCCTGAAAGAAAGGCTGGACAAGCTGAACATACGCGTCTGCTGCCCAAAGGACGAGGACTACCCCGAACTGTTGAAGGAGATCTACGACCCGCCCAGGGTGCTGTATGTGCGCGGAAACGGCGAACTTGCGGAGCTGAACCGCGCCATCGCCGTGGTGGGCAGCCGCAACTGCTCGGATTACGCAAAGCGCATGAGCAGAAGGATTTCCAAAGGTTTGGCGGAAGCGGGCATTATCGTGGTTTCGGGCATGGCATTCGGCGTGGACGCCGCCGCCCACGAAGGGGCGATGGAGTCAAACCATCGGATGGCGACGGTTGCGGTGCTT
>JBMNTW010000197.1:0-3739 GCA_050945935.1 Christensenellales bacterium | reverse complement strand
TGACCTATACGCCTTCGGCAAAGGCGCAGCTGGAGAAGCTTGAAAAGCTGGGCTACGGGAACCTGCCCGTCTGCATGGCGAAAACCCAGTACAGTTTTTCAGACGACCCCACGCTTCTCGGCGCGCCGGAAGGCTTTACGGTAACGGTGCGAAACGCCAAGGTGAGCGCGGGGGCGGGCTTCGTCGTCGTGCTGACGGGGGAAATCATGACCATGCCGGGGCTTCCTAAATCCCCTGCCGCGGAGCGCATCGACGTGGACGACGACGGCGTGATTTCCGGTTTGTTTTAATCCATGCAAGGCGGTGAACCCATGAAGCAGATCGACTGGACCTGCGAACGTTTTTGCGAAAACCTCGCTTCCGATGCCCCGTCCCCCGGCGGCGGCGGCGCTGCCGCCCTTTGCGGAAGTTTTTCGCTGGCGCTGGGGAGGATGGTGTCCGCCCTGTCCGTCAACAAGAAGTCCTGCGCGGAGCACAGGGGGGAAATCGAAGATATTTCAAACAGGCTGGAGGAACTCCGCCTGCGCCTGCTTGTTCTTGTGGACGAGGACGAGCGGGGATTTCTGCCCCTTGCCGAAGCCTGGGGAATGGATAAATCAAACCCCGAAAGGGAAAGCCGCGTTGAATCCGCGCTCGTTACCGCCTGCGAAGCGCCCCTTGCTATGCTGAAAGCTCTTTCACAAGGGGAAAAGCTGCTAAGAAGCCTTGCGCGAATCTGCGCGCCCGTTATGATCAGCGACGCCGGAGCGGGCGCAGCCCTTTGCGCAGGGGCATTGCGCGCCGCGGCGCTGAACGTGTACGTCAACGCCGGAATGATGAAGAACCGCGAAAAGGCGAAGGAGCTTGTCCGTCAGGCGGAAGAGCTGATGACCGCCGCGAACCTTGCGGACGAAACCTTTCTTTATGTGCGAAACAGGCTGAAAAAGGACTGAAAGGGCGTACTTGACGCGAAACAGGTGAACAAATGGCAGAACTGCTTCTTGGCGCCCCCGTCGCCGCCGCTTTGACGGAACGGTACAGACCCGTCGCGGACCAACTGGCAAAGGACTTTCACCGTCCCGCCCTTGCCGTCGTCCGCGTGGGCGAAAGGGAGGAGGACGCCGCATACAGGCGTGCTCTGGAAAAGCGCTGCGCCGCCATGGGCGTGGAGTTCCGACTCGCCGCCCTTTCCGAAAACGTTTCCAAAGCGGAACTTGTGCAAACCATCCACGCGCTGAACAAGGATGCGTCCGTTCACGGCGTGCTGATTTTCCGCCCCCTGCCCGACGAGCTGGACGAAGCGGCGCGCGCCGCCCTTAGCGTTCATAAGGACGTGGACGGCATCACCGACGGCGCGTTGGCGGCGCTGCTGACGGGGGCGGAAGCCTTTGCCCCCTGCACCGCGCTAGCGTGCATCGCCATGCTGGACCATTACGGATGCGAAATCGCGAAAAAGCGCGTGGCGGTGGTGGGAAGGAGCCTGGTGGTGGGCAGGCCTTTGGCGCTGCTGCTTTGCCAAAGGGACGCGACGGTGACCATTTGCCATTCCAGAACCAGGGACCTGCCGTCCATATTAAAGGAAGCGGACATTGTGATCTCTGCTGCGGGCAGGGCAAACCTCATCGGCGCAGACTGCCTTTCTTCCCGTCAGGTCGTTGTGGACGTGGGCATGAACGTCGTGGACGGCAGGCTCACGGGGGATGTGGACCTTGCGGCGGCGAAGGAGATCGTGTCCGCCGTTACCCCCGTTCCCGGTGGCGTGGGGGCGGTCACGGCGGCGACGTTGGTGGCAAACGTCATCCGCGCGGCGCAAAAGGCGTACGGACGCTAATTGAATCAGGTGAAAACAGGCGGCACAAGGCCGCCTGTTTTTGCTGGGCGGCGCTTCCATGCCAAAAAATGGTTATACATTATGAACTAATCTTGAATAAATTACAGATATATTACGAACACCTCGTGTACAAAACATAAATTCGAGATAAAACGCAATAAAAACGCAATAATTAGCTTGCTCTCCGACTTTTTTAGCGCTATCATGGCATCAACCGGCACAAACCGACCAATCTCGACACAAAGGAGAGCGCATCCAATGAAAAAGCTGATTTCCTTCGCGCTTGCAGCCGCCCTTTGCCTGGCCGCGATGGCGTCCTTCGCCTTCGTCGTTTCTCCGGGCACCGGCACCACCACCCTGACGGACGCGTTTGCCGTCACCGGTTTCAAGTGCACCGACGCCACCGTCACCACCCAGGGCGTGCGCGTTTACACCAACCTGGTGGACGCTTCTGAAAAGAAGTACAACGTCAACGAGCTGATGTACTTCGCCCTGACCATCGCCATTTCCAACCCCACCAAGACCCTGGCGCACACCAGCGCCGTGGGCAACGAGTACGCCATCATCGTGTCTTCCGACACCGTGGATCTTTCCATGAACACCATGGCGGACGTCGTCCTCACCCATCCCCAGGATTCCACCTTTGTCAACCTCGTTTCCACCGAGAACGGCACCGTCAAGGCGAACGCCACAGACGCCCTGACCTATGACAAGGACTCCAACACCATGACCTTCAAGGTCAAGGTTGCCAACGACAGCCCCACCCATGCGAACGTGAACGTGGGCTACGAAGCCTTCAACCTTGCGATTGACGAAGCGTCTTCCGCTAGGGAAGCCAGCTACGTCATCGGCTTCACCGGCATTAACCGCGCCGCCGAGAACGGTTCCATTTCCGCCAAGGTTTCTCCCACCGAGTTCAAGTTCAAGTCTGACACCCTGACCGTGGTGCAGAACGGCCGCACCTACAAGATCGACAAGGTGCCCGCCATCTTCCCCGCCGTCAGCAGCACTTCCACCTGGCCTGCCACCGTGGCTGCTTCTTTGAGCACCGTGGGTTACCGCATCAGCCTTGTGGCTGCCGACGGAACCGCCACCGAAATCGTCACCCTGGATACCGAAGTCACCAACGCGGAAGGCTACGGCGTGTCTCTGGGTCTTGCCAAGAACGGCCGCATGATTGCAAGGCAGGTTATCGGCAACTCCTTCGTTTACACGGATGACAGCTCCGCCGCCTTCACCCCCGCCGAGCAGGCCATCTTCGACACCATGCTCGCCGACTTCGGCTTCAACCTTGCCTACAACTACAAGCTGCAGGACAAGAACTTCGAGCAGGCGACCACCTACAAGGCGACTTTCAACGTTGCGTACAACGTGGTCGACGACGAGAAGGACGTGGACGAAGGCACCCCCGACGAGCCCCTCGAGGAGCTTCCCCTCGAGGACGACCCCGAAGTGGACGAAGTCCCCGCCACCGGTGACGCCACCGCTTCCGCCGCGCTGTTCATCGCCCTCGCCATCGTTTGCGCCGCTGCTCTGGCTGTCGCCCTCAAGCGCGCCGGCAACGAAAGCTGCTAACGATCCAAACGCCGGTTAAGACCGAAGGCTCCGCCCCGTAAAGGGCGGGGCTTTTCGCTTTTGGGGGCAGGAACACCCCCCGCGGCAGGGCAAATTTCCGGCACGGCGCAAAGCGGCGGATACATGGTAAAAAGAGGTTTTGAGCGTGCAGGGAGTATGTTTTTAACATGATATATTTACAGCAAAATCCCCGGGATGTATCATGTGTGCCAAACAAAAGGCGGCATAAAAAAAGAAGGCGCCGCCGGTTGAGGAGGCTTACCATGCTTGAAATCTCCCGTTTAACGAAAATTTACAAGGGGGGCAAAAAGGCGGTGGACAATTTGTCCCTCTCCGTGGCCGAAGGGGATATCT
>JBMNTW010000196.1:0-3747 GCA_050945935.1 Christensenellales bacterium | reverse complement strand
CGTTCATCTCCTTCACGAGGGCGAGGGCCTCTTCCCTGGGCAGCTCGAAGCGCTCGATGCGGAAGTTTTCCTTGGCGATTTTCGCCATTTCCTTCTCGATGGCGGGGAAGTCTTCCTCGGTGAACACATGGCTGGAATCCACGTCGTAATAGAAGCCGTTCTCAATCGCCGGACCGATGGCGAGCTTCGTATCCGGGAACAGGCGCTTGATGGCCTGCGCCATCACATGGCTGCCCGTATGGCGCAGGGTTTTCCTGCCGCCGTCGTCCGCAAAGGTCCAGATATCCACCTTGGCGTCGTGCTCCACGGGCTGGTACAGGCCCACGAGCTTATCGTCCACCGAGGCGGAAATGCAAGCTTTATACAGTTCCGGGTCTGCGATTTTGACCATGTCGATGGGCATCGTGCCCTTTTCGAACTCCATTTCCTTGCCGTTTAACAGTATTTTCATAGCGTCCTCCACTCGTTATTAAAATAGAATACCCCCAACGCCATCCGGCGTTGGGGGACGAATCATCACAATCCGCGGTTCCACCCCGCTTGAGCAAATCGCTTTGCTCCGCTTGTATGGATTGATAACCCTTCCACGGGTAAACGGTCCGGGGGCGGTACACATCCTTCGCACCGGACGCCGCGCTTTCAGCCTGTGGCAGCGGCTCTCTTCTTTCCGGCTTTCGCGACGATGGCTTCCCCATCACTCCGCTTTTTATTGATACTGCGATTATATGCCTGCTTTTCGGACTTGTCAATGATTTGCGAAAAAAGATACCCGCCGGTGACCGTCCGGCGGGCCTGGTTTTGAGAGTCCCTCTCCCGTTCTGTTGCAGTGCGGCTGAAGCTCACGCAGAGCTTTCGGCAGCCTGTTCAGTGCGGAATCAGTCCTTCAGCCAGCCAAGCTGACGCTCGACGGCCTTCTTGTGGTTCTTGATGTTCGCCGCGCGCACGGCGGGGTCCATGGCGGGCTTGAACACGCGGTCGTACTTCAAAGGATCAGGCAGGTTTTCCAGCGTGTACAGCCCTGCGCCCAGCGCCGCGACCTGCGCCGCGCCCAGGGCGGTGGCTTCGGCGCTGTCCGGACGGAAGATGTCGCAGTCGATGTAGTCCGCGAACATCTGGGCCAGCACGTTGTTCTGCGAAGCGCCGCCGTCGATCTTGATGGCCTTCATCTTGATGTTCAGGCCGTTTTCAATGGCTTCCATGATGTCTGCAAGACCGAAGGCAATGCCCTCCAGCGTGGCGCGGACGATGTGCGCCTTGGTGGTGCCGCGGGTGATGCCGAAGATGGTGCCGCGGGAATAGGGATCATAATAGGGCACGCTCATGCCCGCAAGGTTGATGCAGAAGTACACGCCGTTGGTATCCTGCACGCTCGCGGCCAGGGTTTCGGTCTCCGCAGACGAGGTGATGATGCCCAGCCCGTCCCTCAGCCACTGCACGGCGGAGCCGGTGACCGCCATCATGCCTTCGGCCACATACATGCGCTTGCCGCTCAGCGTCCAGGCGGACATATAGTCCAGCGCCATGGGCGGAACGTTGAACGCATCGCCGGTGTTGATGTCCATAAAGGTGCCGGTGCCATTGGTGCACTTGGCGGTGCCCGCCACGCGGCAGTTCTGGCCGAACAGCGAGCTCTGCTGGTCGGCGATGGCGCCGGTGATGGGAATCGTCGCGCCGAACACGGTGGTTTCGCCGTAGTTCGCGTCCTCGTCCCGCACTTCGGGCAGAACGTGCATCGGAACGCCGTACTCCTTGAACAGCGGCGCGTACCAGCAGTTGTTCTTCATATCAAACGCGCCCGCCGAGGTGGCGTTGGAGGAGGAAATCGCGTGCACCTTGCCGCCGGTGAGCTTCCAGATGAGCCAGGTGTCGATGGTGCCGATGATGTAGTCACCGGACTTGATGGCTTCGGCTGCTGCGGGGTCGTTGTCCATCAGCCATTTCAACACGATGTGGATGCGGCAGGACGCCGGGAATGTGCCGATGTGGGTGCGCACTTCGGTCATGTAACGGTTCATGTCGATGGCGTCCACAATGTGGGCGGCGCGGGTGTCCTGCCATACGATGCCCCTGCCCAGCACTTCGCCGGTATGCTTGTTCCACAGGGCATAGGTGCAGCGCTGGTTGGTGACGCCGATGCAGGCGATGTCCTCAGCGGTGAGTTTCGCCTTTTCCATGGCTTTTTGGCACATGTCGACGGACTTTTCGTAAATCTCGTCGAAATCGTGCTCAACCCTGTTTTCCGCAGGCGTGTATTGGGTGATCTCCGTGTAGCTCACGCTGACGATGTTGAAGTCCTTGTCAAATATCAGCGCGCGGGTACCTGTCGTGCCTTCGTCGATTACGAGGATGTGGTTTCTCATGATACTCTCCTTCTCGCATGATTTGGGTTTGTACGACGCTGTGTAATATTCCAAGGCGCCATATGCGCCAAAATGGACCTTTGGATTGCCTGTGGCTTGTGGTTTTCAAGGAACGGCGAAAGAGGCGGAAACACCCGGTTTCGGGGAAAAGGTACCTAAAGGTATTGAAATCCGTACGTTAAGTTCGGAAAAAAATCGGCGTATGAACTGCATCTGCGCCAACTGATGAAGAACGGGAGTGACAAGTCGTGTATATAGTATTTTATTCCATACAATTTTCAGTATTGTGAAGTTTTTTTGTCAAGTCTTCGCTTGTTTTGCTCATTCAAGCGTCACAATCAGCGCCGGCTCGACGAAATAACCCCAAAAATGCACTTTTACTCAATCTGTGAAAGGAACCGAAGAAGTGGCGCTGCGCCGCACCGCCGGGCAAACGCTTTCGCCTTGCCCGGGGTGCGCGAGGGAGAACGCAGCAAAGGAGATGGAACCGGAGGTTATTTTTCCAGGGGCAGCAGGCACCCGGGATTCATGATGCCTTTGGGGTCCAAAGCGTCCTTAAGGGCGCGCATCAGCACATAGGAGGAACCCAGCTCTTCCTTAATTCTGAGCACGCGGGCCTTGCCGACGCCGTGGTGGTGAACGATGGTTGCGTGGGGGTACTTGAGCACCACGTCGCATACCGCGTCCATGACGGACCAGTACTCCATGTCCGACGTTTCGGGGGAGTCGATCTTCAGATTATACACAAAGTAGATGTTGGTGCCGTTGATATAGCTGTGGGACACGTGCCCGCCGAACATGGTGAGGTTGGGCACCTTGTCGGGAACGTACTCCATGGCGTCGTAGTAGATCTTTTCGATTTCTTCCCAGTCGGCGCAGATTTCGATGGTGGCGTAGGCGATGCCGGTTTCGCGGAAGCGCTTGCGCTCCTTTTCGGTGCCGATGTAGTCGCAAAGGTCGTTCCTGTGGATGAACCAGTGGTCCACCGCCTTGGTGCCGATGTCCACCGCGCCGTGCTCCATGCAGATTTTGTGGATGGCGGCGCCGTTCACCGCGGCAACCTCGCCCGGTCCTTCGCAGGAGAAGAACATGAAGGCTTCCTCGTCCTTCAGCTTGACGGAACCGTAGTTGTGGTCCACGTCCGCCTTGTCGTACAGGCGCACGACAGAGGGCTTGTAGCCCCTGACCATGATTTCGCGAATAACCTTCAGCCCTTCGCTGAAGCTGTTGACGATGTAGCCGTTGCGCCACATTTCGTCCGGATAATAGGGGAACAGCTTGACGGTCACTTCCGTCATGAAGGCGATGGTGCCCTCCGCGCCGATGATGATGTGCCGAAGGTCCGGCCCCGCCGCGCGGCGGGGAACAGGGCGGATGCGGAACACTT
>JBMNTW010000195.1:0-3769 GCA_050945935.1 Christensenellales bacterium | reverse complement strand
CCAAAGCTCCTCAAGCGCGTGGTCAACAGCAGCAATTATATCACCGCGTCGCTGAAGACTTCGGTCTACGCCACGCCGCTTTCCAAGGCGGAGGCGGAACTGATGCGCGAGCTGATGGAAGCGGTAGTGAAAAGCGGCACGGGCACCGCGGCGAAGATTTCCGGCTATACGGTGTGCGGCAAAACCGGCACCGCCCAGACCGGCAAAAAGGAAGACGATGCCTGGTTCACCGGCTTTGTGTATGACGACGACCACCCTTATGCCATCGCCGTCATCATTGAGCAGGGCGGCAGCGGCGGCGGCACCGCCGCACCCATCGCCCAGAAGGTGCTGAAAAAGGCGATTTCCCTGGGGTAACCAAACAGCAAACAGAAGCAAACAGAGGGTTCCTTCGAGGACCCTCTGTTTTACTATGCGGGGTTTCCATGTAAATGGGTATGCTGTGAAGGGGTGCTTCCTTGGGCGGGCTTTAACAATCCTTGCGATGCGCAGGCGTAAACCTGTATACTCAAGCCAAAGGAGTGACAATACAATGTATGATTTTGAAACTTTCATTTCCCGGGAAGGGATGGGCGCCATCAAGTGGGACATTTCCGCCACCACGGACGGCATGCACCCCATCGGCGTGATGCCCTTTTCCGTGGCAGATATGGAGTTCGCCTGCGCGCCGGAAATCCTTGACGCGCTTCGCGAAACCCTGAACACGGGTATTCTGGGCTACACCGCGCCGGACGAAAAGTATTACGACGCGGTCTGTTCCTGGATGCAAAGGCGGCACGGTTTTCGCGTGCAGCCCGAATGGGTGGTGCCCACCTACGGTGTGGTCAGCGCCCTGTACACCGCCGTGCGCGCCTTTACCGAAGAGGGAGACGGCGTCATCATCCAAACGCCGGTGTACCCGCCCTTCGCGGGCGCGGTGAAAAAGAATAACAGAAAAATCTTCGACTGCCCCCTTGTAAAGCGAAACGGCAGGTGGGAGATGGACTTTGACGCGCTGGAGCAGGCGGCGAAACAGCCGCAAGTGAAGCTTGCCCTGCTTTGCAGCCCCCACAACCCCGTGGGCAGGGTGTGGACGGAGGAGGAACTGACCCGTTACGTGAAAATCTGCACGGAAAACGGCGTCGCCATTGTGTCGGACGAGATTCACTTTGACCTGATCCTCCCCGGGCACAAGCACACGGTGCTTCTGAACGTGCCGGGGGTGAATGCCGCCAACTGCGTGGTCTGCACCGCGCCCAGCAAGACGTTCAACCTCGCCGGACTCACCACGTCCAACATCATCATTCCGGGTCAGGCTTTCCGGAAGGAGTTCATCCGGCAGTACGGCAAAGATGCCGGCGGCTACATTTCCGCCCTGGGCGTTCCCGCCTGCACCGCGGCGTACAACAGGGCAGAAGGCTGGCTTACGGAACTCATCGACTACGTTGCGGGCAACGCGAAGGCGGCGGCGGACTTTTTTGCCGAAAAGTTCCCCAAAGTGGAAGTGGACCCGCCCGAGGGAACCTACCTGATGTGGCTGGACTTTTCCCAAATGGGACTGACGGAGGAAGAGCTGGACAAATGGCTCCTGGATGAGGCGCTGTTCTTCCTGACGGACGGCAGACCCTTCGGACCGGCGGGTGCGCTGCACCGCAGGCTGAACCTTGCTGCCCCCCGCTGGGCGCTGATGGAGGCGCTTTGCCGCATGGATGAAGCTGCGAACCGGCTGGGTCTTGAAAGATAAACGGAGGATAACAGAGCATGGCGGACTGCTTTGATAAGAAACTGGTGATATTCGATCTGGACGGCTGCCTGGTGGACACCGGCTCCGAAATCGCCCTGATGGTGAACACGGTGCGTCAAAGGCTGGGCTTGCCGCCTCATCCGGAGGAGTTTGTGGTTTCGGCGGTGGGCAAGGGACTGCGCAAACTGTTTGACACCTGCATGGAGGACGCGCCGGAACTGGCACAGCAGGCGTATGCCATGTCTCCGGAGATTTATGAAGAAATCTCCGGCACGCTTGCGAAGCCCTTCCCCGGCGTGGTGGAGACCCTGAAGGCGCTGAAGGGCAAAAGAAAAATCGCTCTTGCCACCAACAAAATCAGAAGGGCGACGGTCAAGCTGTTCGACGCGCTGGGCATTACGGAGTACTTCGACGTGATGTGCTGCGCGGACGACTGCGGCGCTCCCAAGCCCAACCCCGCCTGCATCCGGTATGTGCTGGACAGGCTGGGCATCGAAGCGAAGGACGCCGTGATGGTGGGGGACACCCCGACGGACGTGAAAACGGCGCGAAACGCCGGCGTGGACGCGATTGCCGTCACCTACGGCATGGGGCAGAAAGAGGCGATTCAGGCCGCAGAACCCTTCCTGACGGCGGACAGTATGGAGCAGGTGCTTTCCTTTCTGCTGCCGTAGCAATACTACCGTAGGCCATGCAAGATTATTCGGATTTTTTCAGCGGTTTGACGTGATAAATCCCTAAACAAACGCGCATGGCCAACTTTGAAAACTTGCGAAGCAATTAACGATGTCATAATCGAATGCCTGAAAAACCCGTAATTTCGCCATTCTCTGGGAAATGGAAAATCCGGCCAAAGCAAAAAAAGAATGCCCGGCCGGATTTTCCTGCATTTTTTGTGGGAATAAACCCGGAAACATCTTGTAATCTTTGCGCCGAAGCTTTATAATAATCCATATTTATCAGGCGGCATAAATACATTGGCCGCCTTCTTCGTAAATAATGTTCGGTACGGCGGAAACGCCGATTGAAGCACGGGTGTGAAAGCCTGTCGCCTGAACCAGAAAATTTAGGAGGAGAATGATGATGAAGAAACGTACTTTGGCTCTGCTGACCGTCTGCGTGATGCTCGCGGCCGCCTTTGCGGGTTGCGCAGGCAACAGCGCGCAAGGCTCTAAGGACGGCGACATGATTAACATCGGCGGCCTTGCCCCCCTGACCGGTGATGTTTCGCTGTACGGCATCAACGTGAACAACGGCGTCAAGATTGCCGTGGAAGAGATCAATGCCGCCGGCGGCGTGCTCGGCAAGCAGATCAACTACATCGTTTACGACGAAAAGGGCGATGCCACCGAAGCCGTCAACGCCTACAACAAGCTCGTCAACAACGACAAGATCGTGGCTCTGATCGGCGACGTTACCTCCACCCCCACGCTGGCTGTGGCGCAGCAGGCTGTTTTGGACAATATGCCCATGATCACCGCGTCCGGCACCGCGGCAGACATTACCGCCGTAGGCCCCAACGTGTTCCGCGCCTGCTTCATCGACCCGTTCCAGGGCGAACTGATGGCTTCCTACGCCGCCAACCGCCTGGGCGCCAAGAAGGCCGCCATCCTGTATGACACCTCTTCTGACTATTCCGTCGGCCTGAAGGATTCCTTCGTGGCGGAAGCCGGCAGGATCGGTCTTGAAATCGTCGCCAACGAAGGCTACGCCAGCGGCGACATCGACTTCAAGACCCAGCTCACCAAGATCGTTTCCGCCGGTGCGGACGTTCTGTTCCTGCCCGAGTACTACGAGGCCGTTGCCCTCATCGCCCCCCAGGCCCGCGAAGTCGGCTTTGCCGGCGCGCTGCTCGGCGCTGACGGCTGGGACTCCGTCGTCGAATCCATCGACGCCGGCAACCTCTACTCCATCGAAGGGTCCTACTTCTGCGCCCACGCTTCCCTGAAGTCCACCGACGAAGCCTTCGTGGCCTTCGTGGAAAAGTACCAGAAGAAGTACGGCCAGATGCCCAACATGTTTGCCGCTCTGGGCTATGACGCCGCC
>JBMNTW010000194.1:0-3825 GCA_050945935.1 Christensenellales bacterium | reverse complement strand
ATGGCAGTTTTGCCGCTGGCGGTTGGCCCCACGATGACGGCAAGTGGTTTTTTGCTGCTCATACTCTGTAAAAAAGCTTGTCCAGGTCTCTACGGGTGATGCTGATGACGATGGGCCTGCCGTGGGGGCAGTGCAGTTCACGCAGTTCGTTCATCTGGGACAGGATCAGGCTGATTTCCGTTTCGGTCAGCTTTTCGTTGCCCTTGATGGCATGCTTACAGGCGGTGGTGGCCACAGCCCTTTTTCTGCGCTCGTCGTCCTTAATATCCCTGTTGTCCGCCAGGGCGTCAAGCACATCCCTGAAAAACTCGGTGCCATTGACGGCTTCAAAAGAAAGCGGGACCCCCAGAAGGTTGACCCTTTCCCCCTTCTTCAGCTCATAATCGAATCCGAGGTTGCGAACCAGTTCCTCATTTTCAATCAGCATGGTGTACTCAAGCTGGGTGAGCATGATCTGCTCCGCCCCGATGATGCGCTGGGAACCCAAAGGCCGGTGTTCGTTTCGCATCAGCTTGTCGTACAGGATGCGCTCGTGGGCGGCGTGCTGGTCAATCAGATAAAGGATGTTTTTCAGCTCCACCGCGATATAGGTGCCAAAAATCTGGCCGAGGATCCTAAAGCTGTCGGTATTCGGGTCAAAGAACAGGGCTTCCTTTTTGGGAAGCCTGCCCGCGCTGTCCCGAAGGGCATAGCTTTCCTTTGCCGCCCTTGCGGGAATCACCATCGTGCGGATGAAGGAGTCGTCCAGCAGCGGTTCCGCGGGCTTAATTTCAGGCATCAGGGGGCGGCTTTCCTGCTTTGTGGCAAGATCCTCCCTTTTCAGCGGGCGGGGCCGTTCGAGTTCGCCGATTTGGTACTGATATTCCCGCTGCATCGCCCGCAACGTGGCGTTTTCCTCCCTCGGGATGGGCGGCGGCGTCCACTCGTAGGCATATTTTTCCCCGATGGCAAGCTCAACGGCAGTTTTTAAGGCGTTGATGACAGCGCCGTTGTCCTTAAAGCGGACCTGCAGCTTGTTCGGGTGGATGTTTACGTCCACGCAGTCCGCCGGAAGGTCGATGTGCAGCGCGCAAAGGGGGAACTTGCCCACCGGCAGCCTCGTGCCGAAAGCCTGGGAAAGCGCCGCAGACAGCTGGGCGGACTGAATGTATCTCCGGTTGACGAAAAAAGACTGGTAGCTCCTGTTGCTGCGCGCCGCTTCGGAGTAGGTCACATAACCCTGCACGCGAATGCCGTCTTGCTCGTGGTTCACATGGGCTATTTTATTGACGATTTCCCTGCCGTAAACCGTGAACAGCGTGTAGAGCAAATCGCCCCGGCCCGGGCTTTTGTAAATCTGCTTGCCGTCGCTGATGAAGCTGAAGGCGATTTCCGGATTGGCCATAATGGCGTTGGCAACGTAGGCGGCAATGTCACCGGCTTCCCTTGCCGGGGTTTTTAAAAACTCAAGCCTTGCCGGCGTGTTGTAAAACAGGTTTTCAACGAGGATGGACGTCCCCTCCGGACAACCGAAGGGGCCGTTTTCCAGTATGGTACCGCCGTGGATGCGAACACGGGTGCCTTCTTCTGCGCCTTTGACGCGGCTGGTTAGCTCCACCTGTGCCACTGCGGCAATGGAGCAGAGCGCTTCGCCGCGAAAGCCCAGGGTGGAAATGGCGTCCAGGTCGTTCGGGTTTTTGATTTTGCTGGTGGCGTGCCGTTCAAACGCCAGGGCGCAGTCCTCCGGGTCGATGCCGCACCCGTTGTCCGAAATGCGGATCTTTTTGATGCCGCCGCCTTCAATCTCGATGGAGATCATGGTGGCGCCGGCATCGACGGAGTTCTCAACCAGCTCTTTGACGACGGAAACGGGGCGCTCCACAACTTCACCCGCCGCGATGCGGTTTGCGGTGAAAGCATCCAGTACGTTGATTTTCATGAACGGTTCCTCATTGTGGTTTTGCCGCGTTCAGCGCCTCTCGTGCCTTGTCGCTCAACTCATAAAGCAGCCCCAAAGCTTCGAAGGGCGTGAGTTCGTCGGCCTTGATCGACGCGAGTTCCGAAAGGATGGTGGCGTACTTTCTGGGGGGCGGGCTTTCTTCGTCTGCGCTTTCCACGCTGCGGTTGATCTCCGCAGCTTCCAGTTTGCGAAGAATCTCCTTTGCCCGGGCAATAACCGCCTGCGGAATGCCTGCCAGCCTTGCCACCTGGATGCCGAAGGACTTGTCCGTCCCTCCCTTGACGACTTTTCGGAGGAAGATGACGTCCTCCCCTACTTCCCGGGCGGTGATGCGGTAGTTCACAACGCCGCTCAACAGCCCTTCCAGCTCGCTCAGTTCGTGGAAATGGGTGGCAAACAGCGTTTTTGCGCCGATTTTCGACACGTCGCAGATGTATTCCACCACCGCCCAGGCAATACTCAGCCCGTCGTAGGTGCTGGTGCCCCTGCCGATTTCGTCCAGAAGCAGCAGGCTTCTTGATGTGGCGTTATTGAGAATGTTGGCGGTCTCGCTCATTTCCACCATGAAGGTGCTCTGCCCGAAGGACAGATCGTCCGACGCGCCGACGCGGGTGAAAATGCGGTCCGTCAGCGGGATTTCCGCCTTCCTTGCGGGAACGAAGGAGCCGATGTGCGCCATCAGCGTAATCAGCGCCACCTGCCGCATGTATGTGCTTTTTCCCGCCATATTCGGTCCGGTGATGACCATGACGCGGTTTTCTGAATCCAGCAGGGTGTCGTTGGGCACGAAACCGGTGACCGAGCGCTCCACTACGGGGTGGCGGCCGTCTGTGATGGACAGCTTGTCCCCGTTGGTGAGCTTCGGACGGGTGTATCCGTAGCTTTCCGCCACAGACGCCAAAGAGCGGTAGCAGTCCAGCTCGGCGAGGAGCTCCGCGTTTTTCTTGATGCGGTCGATGTGTTCTGTAAGCAGCTTCCGCAGCCCGGTGAACACCTCGTACTCCAGCTCGATGCAGCGATCCTGGGCGCCAAGGATTTTTTCTTCCAGCTCTTTCAGCTCCGGCGTGATGAAGCGCTCCGCGTTGGCAAGAGTCTGTTTGCGCTCATACCGCAGCGGCACCAGGGCGTAGTTGGACTTGGTGACCTCAATGTAATAACCAAAGACACGGTTAAACCCGATTTTCAGGTTCTTGATGCCCGTGGCGTCTCTTTCGGCTTCTTCCAGTCTGTTCAGCCAGTCCCTGCCCTCGGTGGCGGCGCTGCGCAGCTCGTCGATCTGGGTGTTGTAGCCGGCTTTGATGATGCCCCCTTCGGTGATGACCGCGGGAGGGTCCTCCGCCACCGCGTTTTCGAGGATGGCGTGCAGTTCGGTCATGGGATCCAGCCGTTCCGCGAACGCGACGAGGGCTTCATGCCCGGAAGCGAAAATATCGTTTTGAATGGAAGGTATGACGGACAAGGAATGCTTGAGGGACAGCGCGTCCCTGGCATTCAGCGTGCCGTAGGACAGGCGGGAACACAGGCGTTCCAGGTCGTACACCTTGTCAAGTGCGTCCCCGATGGCGGCGCGGAGAATCATATCCTCCGCAAAGGCAGCCACAGCGTCCAAACGGGCGTTGATGGCCCGCCTGTCCGTCAATGGCTGACTGATCCAGCTGCGCAGCATCCTTCCGCCCATCGCCGTTTTGGTGCGGTCCAGAAGGCCCAACAGGGTGGACTTTTTGACCGAGCGGCCTTCGCGGATGGGCTTGGTGAGTTCCAGGTTCCTTCTCGTCGCCTCGTCCAGCACCATGAAGCTGCTTCTGCGGTAGACGCTGATGGCGTTGATGTGCTCCAGCGCGTTCTTTTGCGTTTCGTTCAGATAGGCAAGCAGGGCCCCTGCAGCG
>JBMNTW010000193.1:0-3860 GCA_050945935.1 Christensenellales bacterium | reverse complement strand
CGCCTATGTGAACGAAAAGCGCAGCAACCCGTTTTCCCGTCTGGACTGCGCGCTGGGGATTGAAAACATCACCCTGGCGGCAACGGACCTGGGGCTGGGCTCGGTGGTGATTGGCTACTCCGTCGCCATGCTTTGGGAACATCCTGAGCTGAACGAAAAGTACAAGAAGCTGTTTAACGTGCCGGAAGGGTATGAACCTGTTCTTTCCATAGCAGTGGGCAAACCCAGGCTTCCTCTGCCAGACCCGCGGCCGAGGGATGAGGGCAAGTTCACCATCATCGATTAATCGTCCAATAACGGTTTTAAGAAACGCCCTGCGCAAAATTGCTGGGCGTTTTATATTGAAGTTACTTCCACCGGCAGAACCGGCAATCGGACTCATCGAAAGCCACCAATCAACGGGAAGCAGCTTTTTGCAAAGAAGATGCGGAAATTTCGAAGGCGTTGCGTTAAAGATGCCGTCAATATTATCCGGCACTTCTATGCAAATCGAAGTTCAAAGAACCCTCCAGCTTTTTTGCCGAACCATGCACATTCCATCATCCCGTTCAAACGGCATAAAAAAGGAGCCTGCATGAAGCAGGCTCCGGATTCCGCGTTGGAACCGTCTGGATCAGTAAGCCAGACCCTTGGAAGCAGCGAACTTCTTCCACTTGGAGTCGTAGAAGAGGCCGTAAGCCAGGCACAGCACCCAGAGGACGACGGGCAGGATGATGCCGTCGAACGCAGCGGGGACGAACTTGGCCAGCAGAGCGATGAACAGGGTGGACATCGCGATGGAGCCGGCGGGGATATCGATATGGACGTAGCCATAGCGGAAGAACAGGTCGGAAGAAAGGTCAGCCAGGTTGGCAGCCAGAGCGCCGAAGCCGAAGCCGTAGGCAGTCGCGATCAGGATAGCGTCGGGGTTGGAAGCCAGGTTCGGAACGAAGCCCAGAGCGGTGCAGACGGCGCAGCCGATGAAGTGCTGAGCGGGAACGGTGGGGAACACCAGAACGAAGCCGCCGAAGCCGAAGCCGAGCACGCCAGCGGTGGGGGAGCCAGCCTGCATGAGCAGGACCATGCCGATGCCGATGAAAGCGCCGTAAGCAGCGGGCCAGATGGCCTTGTCAATGCCGCGACGCATGCCGGCGTACCAGCCACGTCCGCCCAGGGGGCTGAAGCGGCCGCCGAGAGCCTTGTCTTCTTCAGGAACAACGCCCACAGCGGTCTTCTGGAAGATGACCTTGAACACGAGGGGAACGATGACAACGGTCAGAGCGATGGTGTCGAAGCCAGCCAGACCGATCTGTCCGAGAGCCCAGTTGACAATCCAGCCGATGACGCCGGCGACGCCGCCGAGGAGCAGAACGTCGGGCTTCTGGAGAGCCATCAGGGAAGAAGCAGGGCCGTTGCCGCCGCCGTTATAGCCCTTGTAGTTGGCATAACCGGAAGCGACAGCTGCGGACAGGAAGGTAGAAGCGGGGTTCAGCAGGGGGCTGAACGCGAACTCATTGGTGCTGATGCCAACGAGAGCACCGATGAGGCAGGTGCCGGCGCACATGATGAAGAACTGGACGCCGCCGAAACCAGCAGCCGCAATACCGGCCACAAAAGAGGCAACGAGATTGGTGATTTCCATTTTAATCCTCCTGATAAAATGAAAGGCTGATTGTCCCGCATGGGCGGAACAGCAACATCCCGTGTATACCTCGGCAAATTAAGGAGTATGGCGGATGAGTTGCATCTTTCAAACGATATCGCCGTTGCCGCTGCCGCCTCGGCCTGTCCGCTGCGCTGTGGGCATTGCGATTTTTTACCCCACGGGAAAAGCAAAAAACCGAATACCCCGCGAACGGGAGACTTTGGCAGCCATGCGCGAAATGCGCATACGGCCGCGGGAGCGCGAGCGCTCCGTGCTTCCGAAGGCTTTGCGACTGGCATTCGCTGGAATAGGGAGAATACGCCATCGAATACCGGCTTGGCCGTTCGGAGAAAACGGGGTGAAAACCCCGCCACGCGATGCCCTTGGATGCCCTTGGGCAAATTGCTTACGTGTCAAAAAGTTCCGGATGAATCAGGCCGGCAGTAAAGCCGTAAGCCAAGTATGAAGAATTCCGTTAATTGTGGATTCGCCCGGGTAATGACGCGAAGACTCTTTGCTTCTGAGCAACCGGCAAGGCTGGTGCCTCATCGGGTGAAAGACGCTGACGATCCGGTCACATTCCGCAATCGCCGCAGAGGCTGTGGTAATAAGGCTGGTTGTGAAAGTTGATTGAGAAGCTGTGGGGCTTTTTGAACTCCCACGCTGTACACATTGTAGTACGATTTAGACCTTTCGTCAAGCATAAGTTAATATATTGCGCATGTAACATCTTGGTTATGCATGGAATGAAAAATGATAACAAAACAACGAAAGAAATATGCAAGATTCTTCCATATTCACAGATTGATAACATTTTATTGTGAGATTCAAAACAATCAACATTTTAGCATGTTTATGACGTCCCCTGATAAGCTCAAAAATCCTAACAAAAATAAGGTAAGGGTGAACTTAAATCTGAAATCTTGTAATTGCACCTGCCAAGTAATATAATGAAAAACCGTAGCATGATGCCGCATGAAGGATTAACTTGGAGGAAATGCAATTGTATCAGATTACAAAACGCGAGCAACTGTCCCCGGGCGTTGTTCGGATGGTTGTACACGCCCCCAGAGTGGCAAAAAAAGCGCTGCCCGGGCAGTTCATCATATTGCGCGTCGAAGAAAACGGCGAGCGCATCCCGCTGACGATTTCGGACTACGACCGGGATGCCGGTCTGGTTTCCATCGTGTTCCAGGAAGTGGGAAGGACCACCAAGCTCCTGGGCGCAAAGCAGGAAGGGGACGCGCTTCCCACCTTTGTGGGCCCTTTGGGCAAGCCTTCGCATCTTGAAGGAATCCGGCGCGCAGCCGTCATCGGCGGCGGGCTGGGCACCGCCATCGCCTATCCCCAGGCGAAGGCACTGTTTGAAGCCGGCGCCCATGTGGACGTTATCGCGGGCTTCCGCAGCAAGGACCTGATTATTCTGGAGGACGAGCTTAAAAAAGCCGCCACCAATGTCTACATCACCACGGACGACGGCAGCAACGGTCACAAGGGCTTTGTGACGGACGTGCTGCGCTCCCTGCTGGAAAAAGGCGAGAAGTACGACGAAGTCATCGCCATCGGGCCTTTGCCCATGATGAAGTTCGTCAGCAAGCTTACCAAAGAATACGGCATCAAGACCACCGTTTCCATGAACCCCGTCATGATCGACGGAACAGGCATGTGCGGCGGCTGCAGGCTGACCGTGGGCGGCGAGACCAAGTTCGCCTGCGTGGATGGCCCGGATTTTGACGGCCATCTGGTGGATTTTGACGAGGCGATGCGCCGCAACGCCATGTATAAGCAGCAGGAGCGTGAAGCAGACTGCAGGCTCATGAACAAGGAGGCGGAATAAATGCCGAACATGCAACCCAATAAAACGCCCATGCCCGAGCAGGAGCCTGTCGTACGCGCGGGCAACTTCCTGGAAGTTGCCGAGGGCTACACCGAAGAACTGGCGCTCAACGAAGCCGAACGCTGCCTGAACTGCAAGCACATGCCCTGTGTGTCCGGCTGCCCGGTGAACGTGCGCATTCCCGAATTCATTCAGAAAATCGCCCAGAAGGACTATGCCGGCGCCGCCGCGATCATCAAGACCACCAACAGCCTGCCTGCCATCTGCGGCCGCGTTTGCCCGCAGGAAACCCAGTGCGAAAGCAAGTGCGTGCGCGGCATCAAGGGCGAACCCGTCGCCATCGGCCGTCTGGAGCGCTTTGCCGCCGACTACGCCATGAAGCACGGTACCCGGGCGGAA
>JBMNTW010000192.1:0-3902 GCA_050945935.1 Christensenellales bacterium | reverse complement strand
TGCCCGCGCTTGATCCTCGCGTTTGAGCGCGGGAAAGTAATGCAACTAAGGAGGAACCGACATGCCCAAGGTCAAAACCCACAGGGGAGCAGCCAAGAGGTTCTCTGTGACGAAATCCGGCAAAGTGAAGAGGGCTCAGGCCTATAAAAGGCACATCCTGACCAAGAAGCCCACCAAGCGCACCCGCAATCTGCGCAAGACCGCGTACATCGCCGAGGTCGAGGAAAAGAACATCAAGAGGCTCATCCCCTATAAGTAATCGAGGAGGTTCACAACCGTGGCAAGGATTAAAAGAGGCGTTAACGCCGTTAAGAAACGCAGGAAAATATTGAAGCTGGCCAAGGGCTACTACGGCGCCAAGAGCAAGCAGTACCGCGCTGCTACCGAAGCCGTAATGAAGTCCCTGAAATATGCCTATGTGGGCCGCCGTCTGAAGAAGCGCGATTTCCGCAGCCTTTGGATCACCCGTATCAACGCGGGCGCAAGGCTCAACGGCATTTCCTACAGCCGCATGATGGACGGTCTGAAGAAGGCCGGCGTGGCCATCGACCGCAAGGTTCTCGCCGATCTGGCAGTGAACGACGCGGCTGCCTTCGCTCAGCTCTGCGAAGTTGCCAAGAAGGCCATTGCTTAATTTGGTTTTTTGAATCGGCGGGCCGGTATCGGTTCGCCGATTTGTCATTTTTTCGCATGATGATGGAGGAAGCATGATCCCCGCAATCGACAGCCCGAAAAACGCCCGCGTGAAGCTCATCAAGTCCCTTTCTCAAAAGAAATTTCGGGAGGAGACCGGCCTTTTTGCCGTGGAGGGCGAAAAGCTCATCAAGGAGGCGCTTGACTGGGGCTACAAAATCGAGTTCGCCCTGCTGAGGGACGATAACAGCCCCCTTGCCGAAAGCCTGAAAGGAGGGGGAGCGCAGGTGTACTCCGCTTCCGATCAGGCCATCAAGGCCGCGTGCGACACCGAAACCCCCCAGGGCTGTGTCGCGGCGGCGCGCATTCCCGACGCTGCGGGCGTTTTCCCCGAAAAAGGGCTTTGGACGGTGCTGGACGGCGTGCAGGACCCGGGAAATGTGGGCGCCATCATCCGCTGCGCGGACGCCTTCGGTTCCGCCGGCGTTTTGCTTGGCCCCGGCTGCGCGGATCCCTGGTCCCCCAAGGCGGTGCGCTCCGCCATGGGCTCATCCTTCCACATCCCCGTCATCAGCGCCATTGACCTTCCCCAAACCCTGGCCAGGATGCGTGAAAACGGGTTTCATCTCATTGCCGCCCACCTTGCGGGTGCGCCGGAACTGCCCGAATCGCTGGGCGAAGCCGCGGCTCTTTTGATCGGCAGCGAGGGGAAAGGGCTGTCTGCTGAAGTTTCCAAAGAAGCGGATGTGCTGTTCCGCCTGCCCATGAAAGGCAATGCCGAATCGCTGAACGCCGCCGTGGCGGCAGGGGTGATTCTTTACGAACTGTCTCAAAGAATGGTATAGTAAAGGCGTGAAAAATGGCGTTTTCCGGCGAAAGCTGAAAACGGCAAGGAGCGCGGGATGGGCAATCCGTTCAACAGACATTGGCTGATGGTCGGAGCGTTGTGGGCGGTGCTGGGCTGCATCGCCGGTTTTCTCGCCGTTGCGTACGGCGCACAGTCCTTTGCCATCCTCGCCGCCTGTTGTCTGGCTGTTCTTTCGTTCGCCGCAGGATGGATTGCAAAAAAGCCTTCTTATTTTTTGATAAGAGGGCTTTTTGCGCTTTTTGGCGTAATCTGGTTCATCGTCAGAACCGCGCCCATACTTGCCGAACAGCCCTTTTCGGGCAGAATCACGGGAAGGATCTGCGCTTTGCCGGAAGAAACGGCCTTCGGAACCAAAACGGTTCTGGATGACGTCTGGGCGGAAGACGAAAACGGCTGGCGAAAGGTGAACGGCAGGGTGACGCTGCTGTCGGACGTTGCCGGCGCCCAGTACGGGGATACCATCCTCGCCACAGCAACTTTGGAAAAACCGGAAAGGCGGCGAAACCCCGGGGGATGGGACGGGTACACCGCAGCGCTTTCTCAGGGCGTGTCCCTTTCAGGTTCTGCCAAAAAAGGCGAAGCGGAAGTTGCGATTGCGGGCGGACTTACACCGTTGAGGGGACTATACGCCCTGCGAAAGGCGATGGAAGGGGCGATTCTTTCCGTTAACGGGGAAGAAGCGGGGCGGATGCTCACCGGCGTGCTGTTCGGGGACGTTTCCAATCTGGATTTTGAAACCATGGACGACTTCCGCCTTTCGGGAACCGCCCATGTGCTTGCTGTGTCCGGGCTACATGTTTCAGCCCTGGCGGGCGCTTTGATGTGGGTGCTGGGCAAAATACGCAAAAAGCGCCGCGGCTGGGGCGAACTGTTCGCCGTCGCTTTGGCGCTGTTCTGCTTTTGTGTTATGGCAGACTTTTCTGTTTCCGTGGTGCGAGCGGCGCTCTGTTCGGCATTTGCCTTCTGGCGGCGATTGCGGGGGGAGCAGGCGGACGTGCGGCTGAACCTTTCCTTCGCGGCGCTCGTTCAATGCGCAATCAACCCTGCCTGCGTGCTGTCCGCCGGGTTTGCCCTGTCCTACGGCGCGGTGCTGGGCATCGCTTTGCTGTACGCCCATTTCAAAAAGGCGTTGATAAGGCTGTTCCCGAAGAAAGCGGTCTTTGAAAAAGCCGCGGACCTGCTCGCCGTTTCCGCCGCGGCGCAGCTGGGGGTGCTGCCGGCGTCACTGTACTTCTTCGGCATGCTTCCGCTGCTTTCCATGGCATGGAACATCCTGACCGTGCCCATAACGGGCACCAGTGTGTTCCTCGGGCTTTTCGGCGGTCTGCTCGGGGCTGTCTGGAGTCCTTTGGGTGCGCCGTTTTCCATGGCGGCAGGGGGGCTTTGCGTGCTGATGCGTGCCATCGCGCGCATTGGCGGCGCGATTTCCTTTTCCTCCGTTGCGGTGGGTGGCGGTTCGGCGCTGGTGACTTTGGGGCTCATCATTGCCGCTTTCGGACTTTCGCCCTTTGTGCAGAAAAAGCTCATCCGCATCAGCGCTTTTGCCCTCTGCGCCGCACTTTGCGTTTCCGCCGCCGTGATGCGGGCAAACGCCATTTCAGGATTGGTCATCACCATGCTGGACGTGGGGCAGGGGGAGGCGATCGTGATTTCCTGCGGCGGTCATACCGCCCTGCTGGACGGCGGCAACAGAAACGCGTATACCGACAAGGGCGCCTCCGTGGTGCTGCCGTACCTCAGGTATCAGGGTATACGCGCGCTGGATGCCGCCATCGCCTCTCACAACGATTCCGACCACGCAGGGGGGCTTTTACGCGTCTGCCAGCGGATGCAGGTGGGCGGACTGCTGCTTTCCGGCATAGAGGGGGACGAAGGATTTTTGGAACTGATGGACTGCGCGATGCAGAAGAGGCTCTATGTGCAGACGCTGATTCCGGGGGACGTGCTGAAGCTGGGTGACGCGGAACTGACCGTCCTTCATGCAAAACCGGGCGGCACCAACGAGGATTCCATCGTGTTTTTATTAAAGTACGGCGATTTCACCGCCCTTTTCACAGGAGACACCGGCTTTGAAGCGGAAGCGGCTTTCGCGGATGCCGCCGGCGAAATAGACCTTCTCAAAGTGGGGCATCACGGCAGCAAAAACAGCACATCCGAAAAATTCCTGAAAAAAACAAGGCCGCGCATCGCCATCATCTCCGCCGGGCAGGGCAATGTTTACGGGCTTCCGGCACCGGAGACCGTCAAACGGCTGAACGCCGCCGGCGCGCAGGTGTACACAACGGCGGAACAAGGCGCCATCACCATACGGGTGGCGAAGGACGGGGTGTTCCTTTCCACGATGCTCCCCTGATGTGGTATAATGGGCAAAAACCCTTTGGAGTGCTGCATGAATTACAGG
>JBMNTW010000191.1:0-3903 GCA_050945935.1 Christensenellales bacterium | reverse complement strand
GCCGCAGTCTGCGCGCAGGGAAAGCGCACTCTTTTCGCTGACGGCGTAGCGCTCCAGCTCGCCCTTTCGCAGCGCGGCGGTGAAGGATTTGCCGCCGCCGTAATAGATTTCCGCCGAACGCACGCCCTCGGGGAGATTGGAAAGGGCCTTGCGGTAATTATCCATATTCATAGGTGAAACCTCCGGTATTCTTTCTCGTTCGGTCAGATTTTGCCGCCTTTGCCGCCCACCGTCATGCCGGTGACGCGGATTCTCGGCTGGCCCATGCCCGCGGGCACAGAGCCGGACAGCGAGCCGCACATGCCGATGCCGATGCCCATCTTCGTACCCACGCGGTCAATGTTCATCAGCACGTCGGAACCCTTGCCGATGAGCACGCCGCCGCGCACCGGGCAGACGATTTTGCCGTCCTTGACCCAGTAACCTTCGTCCACGCCGAAGTTGAACTCGCCGGTGAGGGGGTTTACCTGTCCGCCGCCCATGGTCTTGGCAAAGAGACCTTCGCCCATGGTGCGGATCATCTCCTCATTGTCGTCCGTGCCTTCGCAGATGTAGGTGTTGTTCATGCGAGAGGTGGGGGCGTACTCGTAGCTTTCGCGCCTGCCGCTGCCGGTGGGCGCCATGCCCATCCTTCTGCCGCCGAGCTTGTCGATGAGGTACCCCTTGAGGATGCCGTTTTCAATGAGCAGGTTCCGCCTCGTGGGGTTGCCCTCGTCGTCCATATCCAGCGTACCCCAGGCGTTCTTGATGGTGCCGTCGTCGATGGCGGAAACGCAGGGCGCTGCGATTTGCTGGCCGAGTTTTCCGGCGAACACCGAGTTGCCGGGGGCAACGCTGGTGGCTTCCAGCGAATGGCCGCAGGCTTCGTGGAAAATGACGCCGGAACCGCTTTCGATGACCACGGGGAAGAAGCCCGCGGGGCATTCGGGGGCGGTCAGCGCGTCCACCGCCTGGCGGCTGGCGCTTTTGGCGATTTTCTCCACATCCACCAGCTGGTCATACATCTCAAAGCCCATGGTGTAGCCTTCGGACTCGTAACCCGTCTGGAACTCCGTGCCGCTCGACGCCGTCACATAGGCAAAGAAGCGGCTGCGCACGCGGCGGGATTCGCCCCACAGGCCTTCGGAGTTGGCAACGAGCACCCTCTGGTCCACTTCCAGCATGTTGAGCGTCACCTGGCTGACCTGCTCGGCATAGCTCTTGGCGGCGGCGTTCGCCTTTCTCAGAATGGCGAGCTTGGGCTCGTACCCCACGGTGAAGGGATACACGCCGATGGGGGAGTTGGCGGAATAGCTCGCCGCGCGGAAGGAAATATCCATCGCGTTCGGATTGCCCGAAAGAGCGGCGGCGGCCTGCCTTGCCGCGTTCATCAGGGAGCGCTCGGACGTGTCGTTGCAATAAACATACACCGAGCGGTTGCCCAGGAAAATCCGCACCCCCGCGCCGTGAACGCGTGCGGAGTTGATGTTTTCCACGTTTCCGGACTGCATCCGGATGCCGAGGGAGTCGCGGTCTTCGACGAAAATTTCCGCAAAGTCCGCACCGGTCTCCATGGCGGCGGACAGCACGGACTGCGCCAGTGTCTGCTTAATCAAGCGAAATACCTCCTGTAAAGAAATGAGTGCGTGTCGAATTTATCCTTGGGGAATCCATCGCGCGTCGGGTTTTTTTGAACCTTTCGCGGATGGCCTTTTCAAACTCAGCCGTTGGAGCGCCCCCGGCGCTTTTCCTTGATTTCTTGAATGGCCTTTTCGCTGCCCTGGTCGGAAGGCTCGTAGTATACCTTTCCCATTAGATTGTCCGGCAGATACTGCTGGGTTACATAATGCCCCGGGTAATCGTGGGGGTATTTGTAGGCAATGCCCCTTCCCAGCTTTTCGGCGCCCGAATAGTGGGCGTCCTTTAAATGCAGGGGGACGGGGTCGTCAAAGGTCTGGTCCGCGTCTTTGGCGGCGCGTTCAATCGCGAGAACGACGCTATTGGACTTGGCGGACTCGCAGATGTAGATGATCGCCTGCGCCAGCGGCAGCTTGGCTTCGGGAAGCCCCACGAACTGCAACGCGTTTGCGGCGGCGACCGCCTGCACCATCGCCTGGGGGTTGGCGAGGCCCACATCCTCCGAAGCGTGGGCGATGAGGCGTCTTGCGATGAGCCGCGGGTCCACGCCGGCACGAAGCAGGCGGGAGAACCAGTACATCGCCGCGTCCGAATCCGAACCGCGCAGGGACTTGCAGAAGGCGGAGAGCATGTCGTAATACTCGTCCTCGCCGCAAAGGGTGATTTTAGACTGGATGGAGTCCGCCGCGATTTCCGGCGTAATGCGGATGATGCCGTCCTCGCTTCTGGGGGTGGTCAGAGCGGCGAGCTCCAGCGCGTTCAGGGCGATGCGAATGTCCCCGTTGGCGACTCTGGCAATGTGGTCCAGCGCCTTTTCGTCCGCAGTCACGTTCATGCCGCCAAGGCCTTTAACGGAGTCTGATAAAGCCCGCATCAGGGAGGACTTGACGTGCTCGGTGGAAAGCGGCTTGAACTCGAACACCCTGCAGCGGGAAACGATAGCCCCCGTCATCGCCACCATGGGGTTTTCGGTGGTGGAGCCGATGAAGCGCAAAACGCCGGACTCCAGCGCGGGCAGAATCGCGTCCGACTGGGCCTTGTTCCAGCGGTGGCACTCGTCCAGCAGCAGATAAGTGGTCTTGCCGTTCACCTTCAGGCGGTTTTCCGCCCGTGCGATGACCTCCCGCAGTTCCTTGACCCCGTCCGTGACGGCGTTCAGCTTTTCAAAGGCGGAATTGGTGGTGGAGGCGATGATGTGCGCCAGCGTGGTCTTGCCGCAGCCGGGGGGACCGTAAAAAATTGAGCTTTGCAGCGTGTCCGTCATGATGGCGCGGCGAAGGAGCTTTCCCTCGCCCACGATGTGCTCCTGACCGACGAAGTCGGCCAGGCTCTCCGGGCGCATGCGGTCCGCCAGCGGCGCCGCCTTTTTGGCAAGCGGGGTAAAGAGATCGTCCATCCGGGCTCCTTTTTTCATTTGCGGGTTCCTGAAAGCCGGAAACGCGGCGGTTTCGGCGGGTTCACCCGTGTTGACTTTCTAAACGGTATTATACAGGATTTACATGTTGGTGACCAGTCAACCAATCCTTGAGCGGGCCAAATTCCAAACGCTTTGCGCCCTCAAGCGCCCCTTGATTGACAATCCGCCCAAAACGCATCCGCCGGATGGAAAAAACCCCAAAAAAGTACGAAAACAGGGCGTTATTCCGTTGACGTTAACCGGCTGACAAGCGCGCTGCATCGTGCTATAATTCCCATGTGTGCGGTTCACTCCGCCCGAATACGCTTTTTGGAGCTGACCTATGGCAAACAGATTCAGACGCCCAAAGACACTGTCGGTGCTCGACCTGCGCGGCGCACTCCTTGTCATCCCCGGAATCATTCTGATGCTTGTACCCTTCCCCTGGATGGAAGAGGTGGCTCTCGCCCTGGACGCTGCGGGATTCCTGCTGATGTCCATCGGGCTGTTTTTACTGCACGAGAAGAACGTGGGCTTCGTTCTGGCGGACTGGGCGGCGGTGGCGGCCCTGGCTATGACGGCGGCGGACTACTTCGCGCACCTCGGCCACATCGGTGAACTCATTCCCCTGGGCATTTACTGCCTGGTGCTGTACTTCATGTGCACCAGCTTTGCCCGCCTGGCGGACATGCTGCACGACCATGACATGGCGCACCACTTCAAGCACCACATGGTGGTGGACATCATCGCCACCGTGGTGGAAATCGTCGTCCACGCGCTGGAACTGCATGTGCTGAGCTATGTTGCCCTGGCTGTGGCGATTTACTGCGAAGCGGTGCTGATGCTGTGCATCTGGCAGTTCTACAAAAAGTACCACGGCAGCCACGTGG
>JBMNTW010000190.1:0-3973 GCA_050945935.1 Christensenellales bacterium | reverse complement strand
GCCGATAGACCTTACTTTTTCACATAGCTTCTGGGGACGAAGCCGGTGTACGTTTTTCCGTTTACGGTGGCCTGCACCCTGTAGTAGATGCCGGCGCGTTCCAGGATGGTGACGGCAGCGCCGTTGTTCAGATGCACCAGAATGCTGCCGGTACCGGGGGTTGTTCTCAGGCGCAGCCTGCCGCTCGTCAGGGTGACTTTGCCGGTCCTTTCGCTGACGGATATCCGCACACGATGCACCTGTTTGTCCTCGGTGACGAGGATGACGGTGTCTTCCCCTTCGGCAAGCGCGGATACCCTGCCGGTATCGGTCACCGCGATGGCGCCGTTGCCCTCTTCCAAAGAGGCGGAAAGTATCTTTTTACCCATGACCTTCAGCTGCAGCGCCTGGTCCACCAGAAGCGTTCTGGCGGATTCAGAACCTTTTTCCGTTACGGTCACGGCAAAAGTGCCGGTCTTTCCGGAAACGGTTGTGACGGTCAGCACGGCAGTGCCGTTCTTGACGCCTTTGTAGGTGCCGTCGTTGGTGACGCTGACGGTGGAAGGATTGGAACTGGTGACGCTGGCGATGGTCTCGCCCTCGGAAAGGGTGAGCCTGGCGGTTTCGCCCACTGTGATCCTGCCCGCTCCGCTGATTTTCAGCCCCTTGGGGGTGACGATGAAGGCAATGGTGCCTGCGGACCCGTTTGCGCCCGTGGCATAGACCGTTGCCGTGCCTGCGGAAACTGCCGTAACGTTGCCGTCGTTTGATACGGTGACCACGCGGGCATTGCCGGAGTGGGCGGAAACCACCGCTTCGCCGTTTGCGAAGAAGATGCGCATGGTTTCGCCCATTTCCAGGGTGGTGCTTTGGGCGAAGACCTGCGCGTTGGCGTCCAGCACCGAAATCTGAATGGTGCCGCTGCCGCCTTCGACGGTGGTGACGAAAATCGTCGCAGTACCGGGAGCGATGGCGATGACCCTGCCGTCTCCGGTGGCGAACGCCACGGAAAGGTTGCCGCTGACGGCGTTCGCAATTCTTTCGCCCGGTACCGAGAGCTGAACGGTTTCACCGGCGTTAAGGGTTGCCTTGGGCGCATGAACAGATACCGCGTGGGCGGGGTTGGGTGCGGGTTCATCGCCCGATTTTGCGGTGATGTTCACAGCGGCAGCGGCGGAGAAGGTCAGTTCCTCGGTGCCGTTAGGGCCGCCGTTGCTGAAAGTGAAGGTGAATGTCACGGCCTGATTGGTTAGGGAAGCGCCGTTTGCGGCCTTGATGGTCCACTCGCCGCCGGACTGTTCCAAGACTACCTTTGGGTTGCTCGAGGTGACGTTTACAAGCGCGAAGCCCGCGTATGCCTCATCGCTTGCCTCGGGAAGGTCGTTTCTTACAAGCCGCATCCCCCTGTGCCTTTTCCTTCCTTCGTTGTAAATCCGCCGGCGCGATAGTATAATACCGTGAGAACCTATCATCCTGCCGCGCGGAGGTGCATATGTCGGTATTCCATGCCGCCCTGCTGGGGCTTGTTCAGGGTCTTTGCGAATTTTTGCCAGTTTCCAGCTCCGGGCATCTGGTGCTGCTGCAGAACATCTTCGGCATTGCCGAGGGGGCACTGTTTTTTGACACCATGCTCCACCTCGGTACGCTGTTTGCCGTGGTCTTCGCCTTCCGAAAGACGCTTTGGGAAATGATTCGCCACCCGTTTCGCAAGTATCCGATGTTCATCGTGCTGGCGACGGTGCCCGCGGTGGTGTTTACGCTGCTGTTTCGCGATTTCATCGAGGGCAGCTATTCCGGTTCGCTTCTGGGCTGGGGGTTCCTTGTTACCGCTCTGCTTCTGACCGTCACCGACCGCCTTTCCGCCCGTGTTGCCGGCAAACGCCGCATTGACGGCATGCGCGCAGGGCACGCCCTGCTCATCGGCGCGGCGCAGGGTCTGGCGGTGTTCCCCGGCGTGTCCCGCTCGGGTTCCACCATTTCCGGCGGCCTGTTCTGCTCTCTTGAAAGGGAGTTTGCCGCTGAGTTCGCCTTCATGATGAGCATTCCCGCTATTCTCGGGGCGACGGTGCTGCAGGTGAAGGACGTTCTTGAGGTCGGCATCGGCAGCGTGGACTGGATTCCCGTGCTGGTGGGCATGGCGGTGGCCTTCGTTTCCGGACTGTTTGCCATCCGGTGGATGATGAAGATCGTGAAAAAAGGCAAGCTGGGCTGGTTCGCCCTGTATACCGCGATTCTGGGCGTGCTGGTGCTCATCGACAGGTACGCCACCCACCTGTTCTTCTGACAACACAAGCGATATTCGCATACCCGTTTTTACCAAGGAGGAAAATGATGAAACTCGGCGTGATCGGCCTGCCAAACGTGGGCAAAAGCACCCTTTTTAACGCGCTGACCCGGGCAGGCGCCCAGGCCGCAAACTATCCGTTTTGCACCATCGAGCCCAACGTGGGCATCGTCGCCGTGCCGGACAGCCGGCTGGACGACCTTGCGAAGATGTACAACCCCGAAAAATACACCCCCGCCACCATCGAGTTTGTGGACATTGCAGGTCTGGTCAAAGGCGCCAGCCGGGGCGAGGGTCTGGGCAACAAGTTCCTTTCCCACATCCGCGAGGTGGACGCGGTGGTGCATGTGGTGCGCTGCTTTGAGGACGAGAACGTCGTTCATGTGGACGGTTCCGTCAACCCCGAGCGGGACGCTGAAACCATCAATCTGGAACTGATTTTCAGCGACCTTGAAACGCTGGAAAAGCGCATGGCGAAGTCCGCCAAGCTCGCCAAGACCGACAAGACCGCCAAGCGCGAGCTGGAGCTTTGCGAGGAGCTGAAAGTCCACCTCGAAGCCGGTCAGCCCGCACGCACCCTTGCCGTTTCGGAGGATGACAAGCCAATCGTGAAGGGCCTGTTCCTGCTGACTGCGAAGCCCGTCATCTATTGCGCCAACGTCAGCGAGGACCAGCTTGGGGATAAGAACGACCCCTACATCGCCCGCCTTGCTTCTGTCGCCAAAGCCGAAGGCGCGGGGCTGATCACCGTCTGCGCCAAGGTGGAAGAAGAACTGGCGGACATGGAGCCAGAAGAAAAGGCGGAGTTCCTTGCCGAACTGGGCATCGAAAAAGGCGGATTGGACCAGCTGGTGGTCGCCTGCTACGACCTGCTGGGCCTGATGAGCTACCTCACCGCCGGGCCGAAGGAAGTGCGCGCCTGGACCATCGAGAAGGGCACAAAAGCCCCTCAGGCGGCGGGCAAGATCCACTCGGACTTCGAGCGCGGCTTCATCCGCGCCGAGGTGGTGAGTTTTGACGACCTGATGGCCTGCGGCGGCATGACGGCCGCCAAGGAAAAGGGCCTTGTGCGCCTGGAGGGCAAGGAGTACGTGATGCAGGACGGGGACGTGGTGCTCTTCCGCTTCAACGTTTAAGCTCATAAGCGCAATAAAAAAAGACCGGGACGTTTCCCGGTCTTTTTATGTACTGCTTACAGCCTGATCTTGCGGATATCGTCCTTGAGGCGCTCGATGTCCTTGATCCAGCTTTCGATGTCTTCCTCGTGCTCCAGCTCGTCGTTGAGGATGGTGACAGCCATCTGATAGGTGGCGTAGTCCTTGCCTTCGGTGAAGGCGGCGATCTTCTGGTAGCGGTCGATGGCGCAGCGCTCGCCGTCCAGATTCTGGTTGAGGATGACTTCAATGTAGGGATCGTTGGGCTCCTCATAGGCGCATTCCGCGTGGGTCCACCAATCCTTGGGATTGAGGATGGGGGTGCCGCCCAGCTGAAGGATGCGGTCCACCACCATCACGGCGTGGTTGAGCTCTTCGTTGGCGTGCACCAGCAGTTCGGGCTCCACTTCGCTGCGCATGGGGCCTTCCATCACGCGGGCACCGATCCAGTACTGGTAGTAGGCCAGCCATTCTTCTGCCAGAGCCGCGTTCAGCATTTCCAGCAGCTTTTCAACATCGAGATTCGCAATCATTACAGCCCTTTTGCCCATTGTTC
>JBMNTW010000189.1:0-3984 GCA_050945935.1 Christensenellales bacterium | reverse complement strand
ACAAAATGCGTAACCATTCGCTGCGAACTGCCCAGAGACGAGTTCCCCCACCACCTGTTTGCGGACAGCCGAAAGGGTGTTTACCTTGAACCCCACGCCATGTTCCGCGCGGTAGACGCATCAGCGCTTTTAGAGGGGCTTTCCACCCCTGCGACGGGCAGTTTCTGCCTGAAGGTGGAGGATGATCTTTGCCCCTGGAACGACGGCGCGTTCACCATCCGCTGTGAAAACGGGCGCATGACCGCAGAAAAAGGCGGTCAGCCCGACGCATGGTGCAACGTCGCAACCCTTTCTTCGCTTGTGTGCGGTTCGATGGACGGCACGACGGCAAAGGCCCTGGGTCTTCTCAAAACCGAAAACCCGGCGGCGCTCGCGGCCTTCCCGAAGCGCAAAGCCTTCTTTTTTGAGCATTATTAAGCGGAGTTGGGCGGCATTTTTCCGGTTTTTGACAGGTTTGCCGGGGAATCGGCTTCAATGCGCTTGACGATGCCTGTCCCCTACGGGTATAATCAGTGGGCATGACAAGTCTGTCACGCACTTATTATCGAGTTACCGGAGGTTATCCAATGCCTGAATCCGTTACCAGCTTTTTCTCGAACGGCACGTTCCTGTTCATCATCGCGATCGTGGCGATGTTCCTCGTGATGATCATTCCCCAGCGCAAGCGGGAAAAGAAGATCAAAGCCATGCTCGACGGCATCAAGGAAGGCGATCGCATCCGTACCATCGGCGGCTTCTACGGCCGCGTGTGCAACGTCAAGGAAGACATCATCACCTTCGAGTGCGGCCCGGACAAGGTCAAGCTCAGCCTGTCCAAGAACGCCGTGGCCACGGTGGACAGTGCCGACGTTGAAAATGACGGCGGAGTGAAGGCTTAACCGTTGGAAGCAAAAGACGGTCCAAATCATTGGGCCGTCTTTTCTTATTTGCGCCGCCCGTCGAATAACCCGAAGCCGAACCTCATATATATACACCAAAACTCCTGTGGAGGTGCGGCATGGCAAAGGGCAGAAGGCCGGCAGGCAAGCACAGGCGGCAGGGCGGAGCGCCGGGCTGGATCATCGCGAAGAGCGTGCTGGTTTCGGCAATTCTGACCATGCTGCTGATGCTTCTGCTGGCGTTTGTATTGAAGAGCGGTATCATCGGCGAGGACGCGGTCCCCATCGCCAATCAGGTTCTGAAAGTCTTAGGCATCGCGCTTGCTTCCTATCTGGCGGTGCGAAGCGGCGCGACGCACCCGTGGTTCAGAGGCATGATATCCGGGCTTGCCTACATGATTACGGGCATTTTGGTGTTTTCAATCTTTGTGGGGTTCGCGGGATTTTCCCCGTCGATGCTGCTGGACGCCGGAATGGGCATCGTGGTGGGCGCTCTGGTCGGGGTGATGTTCGGCAAAAAAACGCAGACGCAGTGATTGCACAATTTTGCCGTATCATGTATAATGACGAAGATCAACCGGCTTTGCCGATGTTCTGTGAGGTTTAATGATGAAGCATATCAAGACCATCCATCCCGCTTGCCTGACGGCTGTGGGGAAGGGCTGCGGCGAATGCCAGGCTTCCTGCCAGTCTGCCTGCAAGACTTCCTGCACTGTCGCCAACCAGAAGTGCCTGAAGAAGTAACTGTCGGCAGGGGAAACGAAAGCAGCAATGGCATCGGCGCGCAATGCGGCTTTTGCGATTGCTGCTTTTTCGTGTGCGGGGATAACTGTTAAAGGAGCACTCGATTGATACACGCATTTACGTATGACGATCTTTTCATCCTGCTGGACGTTGAGAGCGGCGCGGTCCATCTGGTGGACAAACTCGCCTATGACGCCGCAAGGATGCTGCAGGAGCAGGGCGAACAGGAAGCCCTTCACAAGCTTTCCGAAACCTATCCGAAGGAGGACGTGAAAGAGGTTCTTTCCGAGCTTTCGGAACTCGCCGCAGCAGGCGACTTGTTCCATGCGGAGCAGCCCGCCGTCCGCGTGAACGACAACGGCGAGCTGAAGGCTTTGTGCCTGAACGTCGCCCATGACTGCAACCTTCGCTGCCGCTACTGCTTCGCGGCGACGGGCGAGTACCACCTGGGCCGTGCGCTGATGCCTCTTGAGGTGGGAAAAGCCGCGCTGGACTTCCTGATTGCCCGCTCGGGCAACCGCAGGAACCTGGAAGTGGACTTCTTCGGCGGCGAACCGCTGATGAACTTCGACGTGGTCAAGGGCATCGTGGCCTACGGCAGGGAGCTGGAAAAGAAGCACAACAAGTCCTTCCACTTCACGCTGACCACCAACGCCTTAGGCATCACGCCGGAAGTGGTGGAGTTTGCGAACAAGGAACTTCACAACGTCGTCATCAGCATTGACGGCAGAAAAGAAGTGCACGACGCGCTGCGCGTTACCAAAACGGGCACGGGTTCTTTCGACCTCGTTCTTCCGAAAGCGAAGGAACTGGGCCTTTCCCGTCAAAGCCTGGGCAAGGACTACTACGTCCGCGGCACCTTCACGCGCAACAACCTGGATTTTGCGAAGGACGTGGAGTTTTTGGCGGACGAGGGCTTTGAGCAGATCTCCATCGAGCCTGTGGTGCTGCCGGACGCGGACCCCGCATCCATCCGGAAAGAGGACCTGCCCGCGGTGTTTGAGGAGTACGACAGGCTCGCCCGCATCCTGTACGAGCGCAGGAAGGACGGCCGCTGGTTCAACTTCTTCCACTTCATGGTGGACCTTGAAAACGGCCCCTGCCTTGCCAAGCGCATGACGGGCTGCGGCGCCGGCAGCGAGTACATTGCCGTCACTCCGCAGGGAGACATTTACCCCTGCCACCAGTTTGTGGGCAATCAGGCGTTCAAAATGGGCAGCGTGCTCACCGGCGCGTTCGACGATTCCATTCAGAAAAAGTTTTCTGAAAACACCATCGTCAGCAAGGAAGACTGCCGCGCCTGCTGGGCGAAGTACTTCTGCTGCGGCGGCTGTGCTGCCAACGCCCAGAACTTCAACGGCGACATCTCAAAGCCCTATGAAATCGCCTGCGAAATGCAAAGGAAACGGCTGGAGTGCGCCATCGGGCTGTACATCAAGGAGCGCTTCGCTTCGTAAAAAACCGGCGAAGAAGGACGAGTCCGGCTTAACGGATGTTGCCAAAAGCCGGACTCGTTGACACGCCATCCATGCTGTCATATAATTTTATGGATTGAGCAAGTCCATGATCTGATAACAATTGGAGGAACGATCTTTGAACAAGCGCAGTAAGAGCATCGTATGGCTCGCGGTCATACTCGTGGCCTTATGCGCCTTCGGCTTCCTCGCCCTGAATGGCTTGACCATTGGCAGGGTGAAAGTGAAGCCGCTGGCATCGGCCATCAAGCAGGGGTTGGACCTGACGGGCGGCGTTTCCGCCGTTTATGAAGCGGTCAACAAGGACGATCCCGACCTGCAGGCAAACCTCGGCGCCGTTATGGCCGTTTTCCGCACCCGTCTGGACGCGGAAGGCTATACCGAAGCCACCGTCACCCAGCAGGGGACAAGCCGTATCCGCATCGAGATTCCCATCAACGAAAGCCAGCAGGTGGACGACCCCAACGAGATCACTTCCTATCTCGTCGCCACCGCGAAAGTCACCTTCCTGGACAATGACGGCAACGTCATGTTCGAAGGCAAGGACATGGTGGACGTGGGCGTCGCGGTGGACCAGGCGAACGAGTACGTCGTGGCCTTCGAGCTCAACGAAGAAGCCGCAAAGGTCTTCGCGAAGGTCACCAGCGAATACGTGGGCACGAGCAAGATGATCTCCATCAAGCTGGACGACGAGGTGATCTCCACGGCGCGCGTCAGCTCCGCCATCACCACCGGCTCCGGCCAGATCACCGGTGGGTTCGACTATGAATCCGCCAGCCGCCTTGCCAACCAGATCCGTTCCGGCGTCATTCCCATCGACATGGCCGAAATCGAAGTCCGTTCGATTTCCGCCACGCTGGGCGAAGGCGCTCTGAGCAACAGCATCC
>JBMNTW010000188.1:0-4036 GCA_050945935.1 Christensenellales bacterium | reverse complement strand
TCGGGCAGGCGAGCTGGCACATTTCGCAGCCGAACAGCCGCCGCATGCCCTGCATTGCCCAAAGAGGCATCGTTTGACCGTCCATCCACCAGCGGATGCACTTTTTCGGGTCCGTCATGGGAAGGGCGTTGCTTGGGCAGGCTGCTTTGCATCTGCCGCAGCGGGTGCAGGGCGCGGCTTCCGCTTCGAAGGGTTGGGGCGGTATTCCGTTGGTAACCACCAGCTGCACCGCGAAGTAGGAGCCAAGTGTTTTGGTGGCGGCAAGGCCGTTTTCGCCGACGGCGGCGATGCCGGATTCGGCGAGTATGCGCCGGACGGGATACGCATCCCCGATGAGTCGCCTGGCAAAGAAGCCCTGCTGCGTCAATGCGTCGCACAGCTTCCCCGCGGCGTGGTACAGCGCGCTTTCCGCAGGGTAGTAGGCGCAGATGGTGGCGGTTTTGCCGTTTTTTACGGTGCGGTACGGCCGCCACGCGCGAAGCAGCACCACGAGAGCGGAAGCATCTGGAAATTCCTTCGCCGCTTCCCCCAGATACTCAGGCGCGATGGCGTAGGCGCGGTCCGCGCCCTCTACTTTGAGCAATTCGATCCCTCCGAAACCCGGAATAAAATCTAAGGCCACCGGCAGAGCCGATGGCCGTTCGCGAACACTACAGCTTAAACGAGGTACTGTTCCAGGAAGGCCGGAACGGTCTTGCCCTTGGCGTTGATGCTGATGGTCACGGTTATGTTGAACTTGATGGAGAAATCTTCCACCGCTTTGAAGAAATATTCGAGTTCATCGAGGTCGCTCTGGACGATTTTGAGGAAACCGTCAATATAAAGCGCCTCCAAGTCGAAATCCTGCGCAGCCACACCACATATGAACCCAAGGAACATCTTCGGGCTGTCAAGATTGTACTCGGAAGCGTCGATAAACCGGATACTATAATGAATTTCGCGCGTGTGCGACTTGTCGTCGTCGATGTATACGATATTGCCTTTGGCGGTTTTCAGGAGCGCGTTTGCCTCGTCGATGATGCGCTTTGTCTTGCCGGCGCCTTTTTCGCCGAAAATTACCCGGAGCATGTGCGCATACCTCCTTTAAGTTCATTTTTTTGCTGGTGGGGACTGCCTGCGGCGGTCCCCGCTTTGATTATACTACAGTTTTTCAAAAAAACATAGGAGCTTCGATTAATAAAGCATCCTGAGCATGTCGCCGCAAAGATACAGGGAGCCGGCGGCGACAATCAGCGGCTGCAGGTCGTAGTTGTTCACGGAAAACTGCAGCGCTTCGACGTAAGCGTGACTGACAGTGTCGGAGATATGGGTGGGGGCGTGGGTGTACCGTTGGGCGATCATCACCAGTTCCTCCGGCGGCAGACTTCGCTCGTTGACGGAGACGGCGATGATGTAGTTCGCGCGCTTCGCGAGGATGCGCATCACCTCGTCGGCGTCCTTGTCGTGCATGATGGCGACGATGAGCACCACGAATCTGTTGGGGAAGTAGTCGTTCAGGCCTTTCACAAGCGCCCGGGCGGCGTTGGGATTGTGGGCTCCGTCTATGAGAATATCCGGATCCCAGGGAAAGTATTCCATTCTGGCAGGCCATCTTGCCTGTTCGATGCCCGCCTGAATGCAGGCAGGGTCGATGTGCAGCGCCCGGCCTGCTAGCATGGCGGCAACGGCATTGTCCAGCTGGTGAACGCCCAGCATTGAGGTAAACAAGGGGGTGGCTGCGCCTTCCGGCGTGGTGACGGTAAAGTACTGCCCTTCCGTTGAGTAGGCTTCCCGTTCAACGATGCAATCGTCCACCCGAAGGAGCAGGCAGTTTTTGCGCCTGCAGGTGTCTTCGATGATGTCCATCACTTCCGGCTGCTGGGGATGGGAAATGACCACCTGGTTGGAGCGGATGATGCCGCATTTTTCGGCGGCGATTTCCTCGTAGGTGGAACCCAGCACCTGCGTATGGTCAAGGGCGATGGTGGTGATAAGCGCGAGCTCGGAATCGGCGACGTTGGTGGCGTCCAGCCTGCCGCCCAGACCGGTTTCCAGCACCACAATGTCCACCCGGCAGTTGGCGAACACGCACAGTGCCGTGGCGGTCATGCGGTCGAAACCGGAAAGGTGGACGTTGGCCTCCATCTCCGCTTCCGATACCCGAAACGCGGCGGCGGCGATGAGATCGTCGCTCACCGGAATGCCGTTGATGCGAATCCTGTCGTTCACCCGGATCAGAGCCGGGGAAGTGTAAAGCCCCGTCTCGTAACCGGCTTCCATCAGAATGTTTGCGATGTAGGCGCAGGTAGAACCCTTGCCGTTCGTTCCCGCAACATGAATGGAGCGAAACTTGCTTTGCGGATTGTCCAGCAGTTCAAGTACAGCCTCAAGCTCCGACAAAGGTCGGGGCTTGAGACTGCGGTTTGAAAAGTAGCGGACAAAGTCGAATCCCGTCATCTAGAGAGCATCTCCATGCGTTCCTGCAGTTTTTCCAGCAACTCTTCGTTGCGCGTCAGTGTCGCGCGCACATCGTCGATCACCTTCTGGGGCGCCTTGTTCACAAAGCCAGGGTTGTCCAGCTTGGCTTTGGCACGTTCGATCTCGGCAAGGGCGTTTGCCTTTTCCTTTTCCAGCCTGGCGAGTTCCTTCTGAATGTCCACCAGTTCGGCCAAAGGCAGATACGCCGTTCCCGCGGCAGACACCGCGGACACCGCGTCCTTCGCGATGCCTTCCTTGTCGGTCTGGACGGTCACAGATTCAGCATAAGCCAGCTTTTTCAGGTACTCGCCCGTCGCCAGGAACACGTTCTGCTTTTCCGGTGCCGCGACGATTGCGATGCGCGTTCTCTTGGCCGGGGGCACGTTGAGTTCCGCACGGACGTTGCGGATGCTGACGATCAGCTCCATCACGTCGCTCATGGCGGCCTCGTCTTCCGCGAAGTCGTAAGCGGGGTTTGCTTCCGGCCATGTTGACAGCATTATATACCCTAAATCGCCGGGAAGGAAGCTGTAAATTTCCTCTGTGACAAAAGGCATGAAAGGATGCAGCAGCTTCAGCGTGGTGGAAAGCACGTGCAACAGCACACTTCTGGCGCTCTGGCGGGGGGCTTCGTCGTCCCCGTACAGCCTGGGTTTTGCCATTTCGATGTACCAGTCGCAGAATTCCGACCAGATGAAATCGTACACCTTCTGGGAAGCGAGGCTGAGCTCGAAGGACTCTAAACTCTCCGTCACTTCGCGAATCGCCCTGTTCAGCCTGGCGAGAATCCAGCGGTCGGCAATGTCCGGCTGAATCTGGTCCATGGGCAGCACGGGCTCGTCGCCCAGGTTCATCAGCACGAAGCGGCTGGCGTTCCAGATCTTGTTGGCGAAGTTGCGGCAGGATTCCACCTTGGCGCCGTAGAAGCGCATGTCGTTTCCGGCGCTGGTGCCCATGGTCAGCGAGAAGCGCAGCGAGTCCGCGCCGTACTCGTCGATGACCTTCAGCGGGTCGATGCCGTTGTTCAGGGATTTGGACATCTTCCTGCCCAGTTCATCCCTCACAATGCCGTGGATCAGCACCTTGGAGAAGGGCTTTGCGCCCATCTGGGAGTAGCCGAACATGATCATGCGGGCCACCCAGAAGAAGATGATGTCGTACCCCGTCACCAGCACGGAAGTCGGGTAGAAATAATCCAGTTCAGACGTTTTTTCCGGCCAGCCCATGGTGGAGAAGGGCCACATGCCCGAACTGAACCAGGTGTCCAGCACGTCCTCGTCCTGATGGAAGTGGTCGGAACCGCACTTTTGGCATCTGCTGGGCTCTCTTTCAGCAACGATCACTTCGCCGCAGCCGTCGCAGTAGTAGGCGGGAATGCGATGGCCCCACCAGAGCTGACGGGAGATGCACCAGTCGCGGATGTTTTCCATCCAGTTGAAGTAGATTTTGTCAAACCGCTCGGGCACGAACTGAATCTCGCCGCTGCGCACCGCCTCGATGGCGGGCTTTGACAGTTCCTTCGTTGCCACGAACCACTGCTTGGAAATCATGGGTTCAATGGTGGTGTGGCAGCGGTAGC
>JBMNTW010000187.1:0-4085 GCA_050945935.1 Christensenellales bacterium | reverse complement strand
GTCAGCAGATTGGCAACGGACTTGGGCGACATGGTCGCCGCCGTCAGCCAGCCGGTGATCGCGCTTTCCAAAGAACGGATCTGGTAAGGCATGGTGGCGGTCAGCCCGCCGGGGCAGATGAGGACCAGCCTTCCTACGCGGTTTGCGTAACGGGCCGCCATGTCCAACGCGATCATGCCGCCCATGGAAAAAGCAATCACATGGGCGGAATCCACGCCGAGTTCATCCATAAAAGCTACCAGCGAGTCCGAAAGCGCGGCGATGGCGTAGGACGGTTCGTCCGTCGGCTTTTCGGAATAGCCGTGGCCGAGCAGGTCCACGGCGATCACCCGGTAGTGTTCAGACAGGGCGTCGATCACCCTGTGCCAGGTAAAAAGGGACTGCCCCAGCGAATGAATCAGAAGCAGAGCCTCGCCGCTCCCCTGCTCGAGGTAATGGATCTGGCGCCCGTTGGCTTCCGCAAAGCGGCCAATGTGCTCCGAGTTCTGAAACTGCTTGGGTCTTTGATTGATTTCCGGTGTCAAGTCAAACCTCCTATACGCTCTGTATCCATCGAGCATATACGATTAAATCATACTGCAATTTGGGTGCATTTGCAAGATATGGGAGTCTTTCTGCTTTGCCGGAAGCCGGCGGCTTTACAACTGCCGCAACTCGGGGTATTCTATTAGGAAGATAGCTGGAGGTAACTCATGAAGATCACAAACATCGTCAATCCCGGCCGCTTCTTTGAAGCGCTGAACAAGACCCGGGGTTCTGTGGAACTCGTCACCGGCGAGGGGGACAGGCTCAACCTCAAGAGCAAACTGTGCCAGTACATCGCCCTTACCCAGATGTTTACCGACGGCAAGATCGCGAACGTGGAGATCATTCTCTCCGAACCGGAGGATCTGGCCGTCATCGCCCCCTTTTTGAAGGCGGAGCGGCCGCTGGACGAGGACTGAGCATGAACGACACCATCTATGCCCTTGCCACCCCGTTGGGCAACGGCGTCGCCGTCATCCGCATCAGCGGGCCGCAGGCGGAAGGTGCCGTCTGTTCCCTGTTTTCCAAAAAAAGCGGATTCGAAAGCCATAAGCTCTACCACGGCCTGATTCTGGACGGTACTGCGCCTGTGGACGACGCCATGGCCGTCATCATGCGCGCTCCGAAGAGTTATACGGGGGAGGACACCGCGGAACTGCACATCCACGGTTCCCCCGCCATCGCCAAAAAGGTGCTGGAGCTGCTTTCTAGTCAGGGTTTGCGTCTGGCGGAACCGGGTGAGTTCACCCGCCGTGCCTTTGAAAACGGCAAACTGGACCTTTCCCAGGCGGAAGCGGTGATGGACCTTGTGTGCGCCGCCGCCGAGTCCCAGGCAAAAGCGGCCTTGGACCAGCTGCGGGGAAGCCTGAAAGCCCCCGTTACCGCCTTGCAGGACGAACTGACGGACGCCATTGCCCGGGCGGAAGCGGGCATTGACTACCCCGAGGAGGACTGGGAGGGCGAAATCGCCGACGAGCTCATCCCCGCCCTGCTTCGCGTGAAGGACAGCCTTCGCAAGCTGGCGGAAGGCGGCATTCAGGGCCGCATCATTCGGGACGGTTTGAAGGTCGCCCTTTGCGGCAGACCGAACGTGGGCAAATCCACGCTGCTGAACGCCCTGCTGGGCGAAAACCGCGCCATCGTCACCGCTCTGCCGGGCACGACGAGGGACATCATCGAGGAGCGGGTGGACTGGATGGGCCTGCCCGTCAGACTGATCGACACCGCGGGGTTAAGAAGCACCGGGGACGAGGCGGAACAAATCGGCATCGAGCGGGCGCGCACCGCCATGCAGGAAGCCGACCTTGCCCTCATTCTGTTTGACGGCGCGCAGCCCTTTACCGAGGAAGACGAGGAAATCGCCAAAGAAGCGAAAGGCCTTCCCGCCCTCGCCGTCATCACCAAGGGGGACCTTCCGCAAATCGTTACAGCATCGGAAGTATCTCAAAAAACCGGTCTTGAGGCTGTTTCGGTTTCCGCCCTTTCGCCGGACGGACTGGACGCCCTCAAATCCGCGGTTTACACCTTTTTCGAGTCCCGAACACCTGCGGAAAAGCCGGACGCGCTGGTCACCAACCGCCGCCATCTGGACGCGATTCAGACGGCGCTCAACGCTGTGGACAGCGCCGTCCTCGCCCTTTCTAAGCAGGACCTGGACTGCGCAACCATCGACCTTCGCAGGGCGTGGCGCGCGTTGGGGGAAATCAGCGGCTTAACGGTGGACGAGGCCATTGTGGACCGCATCTTTGAAAAATTCTGCCTTGGGAAATAAAGGAAAAGCCTATGAATTGGAGACAAGCGGGCGCGAAGCTGCGCGCCCTGATCCGTTCGCTGGACAAGCGGGAGCTGCTTGTGTTTGGCGTGTTCTGCGCCGTCATACTCGTTGTCGTCCTCGCCCTGCTGCTGCAGCCGGGGCCGGACCCCTTTGAAACGGCGGAAGTTGCGGCGATTATGGACCGCGGCGTGCTGCGCGTCGGCGTGCGGGATGATGTTCCCGCCTTCGGTTACACCGATTCGGAAGGGAACCGCGCCGGGCTGGAGGTGGACCTTGCCGCCCTGCTTTCTTCCCGCATGTTCGGAACGGAGGAAGTGGAGCTGACCACCGTCAACTTCAACACCATGCCCGCAATGCTCAGAAAAGCCCGGCTGGACTGCTGTGTCGCCCTGGCGCAGACGGGAATGTCCACCTCGTTGGTGTACTCCGAACCGTATTACACCGACGCCGTCGCCATCATGGTGCTCGCCGCCTCGCCCTATCAGGCGCCGGAGGACCTTGCGGGCCTTCCCATCGGCTGCATCAACCGGGACGGTTCGAACATGCGCTACGCCGCAAGAAACGCCCTGAACGCCTTTTCCGCAGGTCTGGACCCCAAATGCACCGTGGTGGAATACTCCAGTTCCGCGGACATGATGGCGGACCTTATCAACGGCAGGCTTTCCGGCGTGTGCATGGAGTACGCTTTGCTGTTCAGCTACTTTTCGGCGGACACCCACCGCATCCTGCCCCAGGCGATCGGCACGATTTCCTACTCCATCGCCTTCCAGCCCGGCAGTCAGGCGCTTGTGGAAATCGCCAACGATATGATTCGCACCATGCGCGCGGACGGCTCGCTGGACGCGCTGCTTCAAAAGTGGAGTCTGGAGGATTACGCGAAAAAGTAACCGGATAAACGAAAACCGCCGCCAATTCTGGCGGCGGTTTTTATTCGTTCCTCAACCGTCCATCAGCTGCTTGAAACCTTCGCCGTGGACCTCCGTGGCGTCCAGGTAGATTACGAAGGCTGCAGGGTCGCACTCACGCATGATTTTTTGCACTTCCGCCAGCTCCGTCCGTCTGGAAACGGTCATAATCATCATCTTGTCCCTGCCGGTGTAACCGCCCCGGGCGAACACCTGGGTCACGCCCTTGCCCATGTCCAGCGTAAGCCTTCGTACAATGTCTTCCCCGTTTTCGGTGATGATGTATACCACCTTGGCGTAGTCCACGCCCTGAATGATGGCGTCGATCAGCTTCGAACAGCAGAAGATGGTCACGATGGAGTACAGCGCCACTTCGACTTCGCCGAACACCAGCACCGCGATGGCCACGACGGTGCCGTCCAGCACCATCATCAAAGAGCCCAGGGACAGGTGCGGCCGTTTGCGTTTCAGTATCAGGCTCAAAAGGTCGCCGCCGCCGGTGCTGATGTTGCGCGTGAACAGGATGCCGATGCCGATGCCCATCAGCGCGCCGCCCATCACCGCGGCGAGCAGGATGTTGCTGGTGTATTGAATGGGCAGCAGGGTAAAAAGGTCGATGAGCACCGATAAAAGCACGGTGGAAATGCCCGTTTTGACGAGGGGCTTCCACCCCAGCGTCCTCAGTCCCAGAAGAAAAATCGGAACGTTGATGAGCAGCGACATGATGCCCACCGGAACGGGGATGACGTGGGCGATGGCGGTGGCAAGGCCGGAAACGCCGCCGGGGGCGATGTTGTTCGGCATCGTAAAGCTGGCGATTCCCAGCGCGGTCAGGCCGGAACCGACGACGATGGCTGCCGCGTCGGTGATCAGGCCCTTTG
>JBMNTW010000186.1:0-4090 GCA_050945935.1 Christensenellales bacterium | reverse complement strand
GGAGGCACCCACGCAGGTCAGATGGGCGAGGGAGGTGACGCCGCGTTCCTGTTGGACGTACGAGGCGATTTTCGCGGTGTTTGCCGCCGTGGTGCCGCCCGCGCCGTAGGTAACGGAAAGAAACGCAGGCTTGAGGGCGCAGAGCGCGTCAATGGCGGATTTGACTTTATCGTAGTCCCCGTCCGCCTTGGGGGGAAAGACTTCCACCGAAAGCTTGACGCCGGGGGAATTCAGGATTTCGCTGATTTTCATGGTTCGGTTCTCCCCGTTTTACTGTTTGCCGGCTGAAAAAGCAGTTGTTCCGCAAGTCGAAGGGCGGCATCTCGATTTTTCGGTGTGACTGTGATGACGCGCACTTTGGGATGGTTCCTGACGGCATTCAAAAAAGGCAGAGCAAGCGGCTTGATGGCGCCGAGTACGGTGACGTTACGGTCCAGCATCCTCAAAACCTGTTCGCAAAAAGAGGGCGCCCTGCTTTCCAGAAAGCCCAGCTCGTCCATCAGCACCAGTGCGCCGTCCGGAACGTTGGAAAGCAGTGCAACACCGAAGGTTTCCAGCGTCTCTACATCCGTTTCAAAACTGGTTTCCGAAACGCATCGGGCAATCACTTTACCTTCGCCGCCTGTGGCGGGGCGCAGAAAGATTTCTCTGCCGGATGGCGTTGCCGGTCCTTTTTCGGTCAGAAAGCCGTACGGAATCCTGCCGTCCTTTTGCAGGATTTTTTTTAGTATCGTGCTTTTTCCCGCGCCGATTTCGCCGGTGACAAACAGGTGCAAACCGAACTCCTCCGCCGTTTCTCTTGATTGTATCATAGTACAAGCTTAACAAAATGTGAATAGAAAACGGCATTTGCATCGCGAAACAGCGGAACGGTTGCCCGTTCCTGCAATTGGCGTTAAAATAACATATAAGTGGAAGTTTCTCCCATAGGGGCGGTAAACAGCGAAAGGGGTGCGGGGTATGAGGGTCGGGGCGGTCATCGCGGCGGCGGGCATGTCCTCCCGTATGGGGGATTTCAAGCCCATGATGCGCATCGGGTCCGTTTCGGTGATACACAGGCTGATTCACACCCTTACCCACGCGGGTGTTTTCCCCATTGTGGTGGTGACGGGGCACCGCTGTGAGGAGCTGGAGCACCATGTGGCGAAATTGGGGGTCATCTGCGTGAAAAACGAAGCTTACACCTCCACCCAGATGTTCGACTCCGCCAAAATCGGCTTTTCCTATGTGATGGACAAGTGCGACCGGTGTTTTTTCATGCCGGTGGACGTTCCGCTCTTTACGGTGAACACCCTGGTTAAGCTGATGGGCGCAACAGGCGGCGCCGTCGTTCCCGTCACTGATGGAAAACAGGGGCATCCTGTTCTGCTGTGTTGCAAAGAGCTTGGAAAAATACTCGATTATGCGGGGGAAGGCGGGCTTTCTGGCGCGGTGGAAAGCTGCGTCAGCAATAAAATGCTCGTCGAGGTGGAGGACAAAGGGATTCTGCACGACGTGGACACGGCGGAGGATTTTTCCGAACTCGTCCGCTTCCACAACGAGCAGATGTTCCGGCCTTCTGTAAGCGTCCGCCTGGGCAGGGAGGAGGTGTTTTTCGGCCCCGGCACCGCGCTGCTGCTTTCGCTTTTGAAGGACTCCGGTCCCATGCTCCTTGCCTGTAAAGAGATGAACCTTTCCTACAGCAAGGCGTGGAAGATGATTAACCACGCCGAAAAGGAGCTGGGGTTCCCCATCGTCGAACGAAAACACGGCGGCAAGGAGGGCGGCAGCACAACACTCACCCCGCAGGGGGAAGACCTGCTGGAACGATTTTTTAGATTTGAAAAGGAAGCAAAAGCCGCCGTGCAGAAGCTTTTTGAAAAGCATTTCAACGGTTTGATGTGATGGTTTTATATCTATTCAAAAGAGAGGAGAAACGGATGAAAACGCTGTTGAACACGCTGAAGGACCGGTTAAAAAACCGTAAGCCCACGGTTCTGGTAACGGTGGTGGCATCCTCAGGTTCCACGCCCCGGGGGACCGGCGCGCGCATGCTGGTGGGGGAGGAAGGGCGGATTTTCGGCACCATCGGCGGCGGCGCGGTGGAGTACCGCTCCACCCGGATGGCGGTGGAAGCCCTTCATCAAAAGAGTTCCTACACCAACGCCTTCACGCTGACGAAGGACGACATTGCCAACCTCGGCATGATTTGCGGCGGTGCGGTGACGGTGTTTTTCCAGTACATCGACGGCGAACGGGAAGATGTGCGAAACGTTGTGGAAACCGCCTGCGCCATGTGCGAGCGTGACGAGGACGCCTGGCTGATCATCGAAACCACGGACGAGTCCGCCTGGGGCATGGGCGTTTACTCCCGTTCCTTCGGGCTGGTGGGGCTGGAAAACGCCCCCGAAAGCCTTACGGGCATGCTGAACAGGCCGCTGGTCAAGGCGGAACTGGACGGCAGGCGCTTTTACGCCGAGCAAATCGTCACCGCAGGCAGGGCAATCATCTTCGGCTGCGGGCATGTGGCGCAGGAACTGGCGCCGGTGCTTTCGCATTTGGGGTTCCGGGTCGTGGCGCTGGACGACCGGCCCGCGTTCGCCAACCGCGAACTGTTCCCCACGGCGGATTACGTGGGCATTGTGGACTTTTCCCGCATTGCGGATACCATTGAGATTACCGAAAACGATTACGTCTGCATTATGACCCGGGGCCACGCCTTCGACACCGAAGTGGAACGGCAGGTGCTGCGCACCAAGGCGTATTATATCGGCATCATGGGCAGCCGCCCCAAGAAGCAGACGGTGGAAAAGATGCTGCTGGAAGAAGGGTTTTCGCAAGAGGACCTTGACCGCGTACACATGCCCATCGGCACAGCGATCAAGGCCCAGACTCCTGCGGAGCTCGCCATCAGCATCGCCGGGGAACTTATTCAAAAGCGGGCGGAAAAAAACGGGCTCTAAAGAAAAACCGGCTCAATCGAGCCGGTTTTTTATTTTACCAATCCGAAATGGTGCAGCGCGTAAAAGAGGATGAGCCCGTGGTCGCCGGCGGGCTGCTCTTTGCCTTTTGCGTTAAGCAGCACGAAAGTGCCGTTTTCGTCCACCGCAACGAGGGTGCTCAGCACAACGCCTTCTGCGCTGCCTGTGCCGGAAAGGGTGATTTCGTACACAGTGCCGGTTTTGCCGTAAGGCGTGCCGCAGGCGGTGCAGGGGAGGGTGACGTCATGCTCCCGTTTGACCGGTTCGGGGATTTCCACTTTGCCCCTGTTTGCCACGGAAATGGAAAACAGCGCGGCATCCGCGGCGTCATCCCCGGCGGCGAAAATTAGGTCATCCCGCTTCACTTTAGCGGCGAAGGCGCAGGTAAGGATGCGCGTTCTGGGGTCTCTGGAAGGCTCGCCGAACATGCCGACGGGCACAAGGGGAACGTTTGAAATGCCCGTTTCCTCCAGCAGTTCTCTGGCGGCGGCTTCGTGCAGGGTTTCGCCCATATCCAAAAACCCGCCGGGCAGCGCCCAGCGGCCCATGTTCGGGTGATTCCCCCGGCGGATGAGCAGCACCTCTGCCGTGTCCGAAATAACCGCCATGTCCACCGTGGCGGAGGGGCGGTCGAACCGGTTCGGGTCGTAGTAGGCTAAAAATTCTGCCAGAGTCTGCCCCTGGGCGTTTCGCTGTTCGCTCATGGCGCTTCCCTTCGTTAGAACTTGTAGATGTAAGCCTGGCAGGGCAGGCCGGAGTTGTAGAGTTTGCGGCGCTTGTCCGCCCGTTTGCCGAAGCTCTTTTCAAATCCGGGATGGGAGGAGATGATCACCGCCTGCCAGCCGTGCAGGGTGGAGAAGGCCCGTCCCATCTTTGCGTAAAGCGCTTCGCAGGAACGGCGGTCGGAAAGCCGTTCGCCGTACGGCGGGTTGCAGACCAGCCTTCCGCCGGTATCGCTGCGGGAAAGTTGGGTTGCGTCCGCGCAGGTGAAGGGAATGTCCACCCCGGCTTTCTGGGCGTGGATGCGGGCGAGCTTGAGGACGGACGGGTCAATATCGCTGCCGCTCAGGTCTTTGATTGGACCGGGGCGCTCAAGAGCTTTGGCGCGTTCCCGTTCCGCCTTCCAGTAC
>JBMNTW010000185.1:0-4097 GCA_050945935.1 Christensenellales bacterium | reverse complement strand
CGCCTCTTTCGGCTTTAAAGCGGAAAGCCCGTTTCCGATGCGGGGAATGAGCCTTCCCGTCAAACCCAGGGAATGGGCAAGCTGCGCCGCTTTGACCGCCGCGCTGGGGCTCACGTCCACCGCGATTGCTTTTTCACACTTTCCGTTCAGCAGCAGATGGGCGCACAACAGGCCGTGGTCGCTGCCGATATCCGCCACCACGTTTGCTGTTGGCAGCATCTCGGCCAGGGCGGTGAGCCTGGCCGTGGTGTTTTTGGTGTTTTTTACCGCCGGTTTTTCATTCATACCTCTATTAAACAGGCAAAGGGAACGCCCGTCAAGCGTTCCCTCGTTCTTCTGTGACCGTGGAATCAGCCGTACAGCTCGGCGCGCATGCCTTCGCTGTAACGGTCCGGATAATAAACCGCCGTTTCGCCGATGCCGATGCCGGACGTTACCGCCACCATGCCACCCTGCTCCATTGAGGTGGTGACCTCCCTGCGTTCCAGCACGCCCTCGTCGTTCAGAATCAGAACGTATTCGCCGGTGAGGTCCTCACCCAGGCATTCCACGGGCAGCAGGCAGACGTCCAGAGCCGACTGCAGCGTGGCGACGACGGTGATGTCGCCGTTCGCCATGAAGCCCGTTTCGGGCTTGATGTACAGCACGTTGCCGTCCTTCTGCATCACCTTGCCCTTCCAGTTCAGCCCGTTGCAGATGAGGGTCACATCGTCGTTGGCGAAGACTCTGCCGGTGGTGTCGATGGCAGTAATCATGCCTCCGTTGGCGTTGCCGGCGACGGCGAGCACATCGCCCTCCTTCACCTCGGCACCCGCTTCAACGTTGACCCACAGCACGTTGCCGGACACGGTGGAAATCACATCCAGCGCGGCAAGGCGGGCGGTAAGCTCCTCTTTCCAGCCAAGGAGCCTCTGGCGTTCGTCTTCGTTTACGGCGGTAGTGTTGTTCTGGCTCACCGGCGCGCTGGTTCCGGTGGCGAACACCGCCCTGCTGCTGGCTTCGATGAACGTTGAAATGGCTTCGTTCAGCAGCGCATACTCAACGCCCACGGTCTGGGCAAGGTTTTTCGCGTTTTCCACGTTCGCAAGGGCAATGGAAAGCGCCTCCTGCGCGGCTTCCTGTTCCGGATTTCTGCCGGCGGTAACCGGACGGCTGCTGTTTTCAAGATTCCGAAGGGCCGTTTCCACGGCGTTCAGCTCTTCCGTCAGTTCGTCGGCGGAAAGGGTGATGACGGTGTCTCCGGCGCTGATGGTCTCCCCTTCGGCAATGGCGACCCTGCCCACAATGCCGCTCTTGGTGCTGACCACGTTGTGCCGGATGTGGGGTATGAATTGACCGGAAAGGCTTTCCGTTTTCACAAGGTCACCCCTTGTGACAGCTGCGCCCTGGACCACGATGGGCTGCAAGAATACCGCCACCAGCGCGGCCCCGATCAGCGCAAGGCACAAAAGCCCTCCTATGAGCACGCCTCTTTTCATGAATGCTTAACCTCCCGAGTCGTTTCTTCCGCAATTATGCGCAAAAGCACATCGTTGTATTCATTTCGGAAAAAGCGCCTGCAGGGACTTGCATTTATTTCCGGCATAATGTATATTTATTAGTAATTTCCAAGCGATGGGAAAAGAGGTGTCAACATGATCAAAGCCGGTATCGCCGGGGCGACGGGTTACGCGGGTCTGGAACTTGTGCGCATTCTTTCAGCGCACCCTTGTGTTTCGTTAACCTGCCTTTCTTCCCGCTCCGGTCAGGGTCAGGAAATGCGCGATGTATATTCTTCCCTTTCGGGTTATGATTTACCCGCGGTTTCGCCCGTCGACGCGAAAAAACTCGCAGCATCCTGCGACGTGGTTTTCACAGCCCTTCCCCACGCGGCTTCGGCGGAGCTTGTGGCGGAGCTTGCTGCCCTTGGCATTGCGGTCATCGATTTGAGCGCGGATTTTCGCTATGACGACGAAAAGGTCTACGCGGAATGGTACGGCGTAGAGCACCCGCATCCGGAACTTTTGAAGCAGGCGGTTTACGGCCTTCCCGAGCTGCACAGAGAAAAAATCGCCCAATCGAAAATCATCGGCAATCCGGGATGCTACACCACCTGTTCCATACTCGCCCTTGCGCCGCTGGTGAAACACGGGCTGATTGACCTAACATCCATCGTTATCGACGCAAAATCCGGCGCCACGGGCGCGGGGCGGAGTTTGAGCACCGACAGGCTGTTCACCGAGCTTTCCGGCAGCTGCAGGGCGTACTCCGTTCCAAAACACCGGCACACCTCTGAAATCGAGCAGGAGCTTTCCAAGCTCGCGAACCGGGCGGTGGTCCTCAGCTTCACGCCCCACATACTGCCCGTCAACCGCGGCATCCTCGCCACCTGCTACGCAACTTTGAAGGAAAGGCAAAGCGCGAAAGAACTGCTGGATGTTTACGGCGCGTTTTACGGCGGTGAGCCCTTCGTCACGCTGCTTCCCGAAGGTTATTTACCCGAACTGAAGCACGCCGTGGGCACCAACCGCGTTGTCATCAGCCTTGTGGTGGACGAACGGACAAACCGGATCATCGTCATCGCCGTGCTGGATAATCTCATCAAAGGCGCCGCCGGTCAGGCGGTGCAGAACATGAACATTGTTTTCGGCCTTCCCGAAACCGAAGGGCTGACCTTCCTTCCCTGGACCATCTGAAAGGAGCATCATGGTAAAAAACATCGACGTGCTGTTCGAAAAGGCGGGGACGCTCATCGAGGCGCTGCCCTACATCCAGCGGTTTTTCGGCAAGACCGTGGTCATCAAGTACGGCGGCAACGCCATGACCAGCGACGATCTGACCCAGAAAATCCTGCAGGACATCACCCTTCTGAAGTTCATCGGTATGAACCCCATCGTGGTCCACGGCGGCGGACCGGACATCAACGCCCTGCTCCGCCTGCTGAACATTCAGCCCGCCTTCCACAACGGCCTGCGCATCACCGACGAAGCCACCATGCAGGCTGTGCAGATGGTGCTGACGGGCAAGATCAACGTGGACATTGTGGCAAAACTCAACGCCCTGGGCGGCAAGGCCATCGGCTTAAACGGCAAGGACGCGAAGCTCATCGAGGTGGAAAAGCTCCCGCCTCAGGACGGGGTGGATCTGGGCTATGTGGGCAGGATCACAAACATCAACACCAAGCTTTTGAACCTTTTAACGGGGGATGAGTACATTCCCGTCATTGCGCCCATCGGCTGCGGTCCCAACGGCGAAAGCTTCAACATCAACGCGGACACGGTGGCAGGCGCCGTTGCCGCTGCGCTGAAGGCGGAAAAGCTGATTTTTTTAACGGATATCGATGGCATCCGGCAAGACCCCAAAGATCCGGACACGCTGATTTACCACATCGGTGTGGCGGAGGTTAAAAAGCTGATGGAAAACGGCACCATCGACGGCGGCATGCTCCCGAAAGTTCAGGGCTGCATCGACGCCATCGAGCACGGCGTGAACCGGACGCACATTCTCAACGGCACCATCCCCCACCCTATCTTACTGGAAATCTTCACCGATTCCGGCATCGGCACCATGGTGACGGACGAATGGCCCAAGACCGACAAGTACGCGTGAGGCTGCGATGAACATTCAAGCAATAACAACGGCGGACAAGGCGCATTACATGAACACCTTCGGCGAAAGAGTCCCCCTTTGCCTGACCCGCGGCGAGGGGTGTACCCTCTACGATTCCGAAGGCAATGCCTATCTCGACTTTCTGGGAGGCATCGCCGTCAACGCCCTGGGCTACGGCGAAACGGGGTTTCTGGACGCCGTCAAAAGCCAGCTCGACAGGCTCATTCACTGCTCGAACTATTTTTACAACGAACCCCAGACCCTGCTTGCTAAAGCGCTGTGCGAACAATCCTGCGCGAACAAGGTGTTCTTCACAAACAGCGGCGCAGAAGCGAACGAAGCCGCGATGAAGCTGGCGCGGGCTTACTTTTTTAAAAAAGGTCAGCCCCGAAAGGGGTTTGTGTCCGCCCTGAAGTCCTTTCACGGCAGGACCTTCGCCACGGTCAGCGCCACAGGGCAGGAAAAGTACCAAAAACCCTTCGCCCCCCTGCTTTCGGACGTGACCCATG
>JBMNTW010000184.1:0-4119 GCA_050945935.1 Christensenellales bacterium | reverse complement strand
GGTAATGCCCCGCTCGCGGTTCAGCCGGCGGACGGTGTCAAACACGTCCTTCCTGCCGGCAGGGTCCAGCATGGCGGTGGGCTCGTCCAGAATAATCACGTCGGGCAGCATGGCGAGTATCCCTGCGATGGCGATGCGCTGTTTCTGACCGCCGGACAGGGTGTTCGGCGCGCTCTGGGCGTATTTACCCATGCGCACGGCGGAAAGCGCCTCGTCCACGCGCTTTCGGATTTCCAAAGGGTCAATGCCAAGATTCTCCGGCCCGAAGGCGACGTCTTCCTCCACGATGGTGGTGACCATCTGATTGTCCGGATTCTGGAAGACCATGCCCGCCTTCTGGCGAACGGCAAGCGTGTTTTTCTTGTCCGACGTGTCCAGCCCGTCCACGAAGATTTTTCCGTCAGAGGGCACAAAAAGGGCGTTGGTCAGCTTGGCAAGGGTGGATTTTCCCGACCCGTTGTGGCCGATCACCGCGACAAATTCGCCTTTTTTCACATGGTCGGTGACGTTGCGGAGCACCGCATCGTCTCCGGAGTAAGCGTACGTTACGCCCTGATAATCGATCATCTTCGCTCCTTGGCTGCGCGGGGTGTGGGTTTTTGCGTTTTTCGTCTGGCCGTTTTGCCAGAGCCCGGCGCACAAAAACGCAAAAGCCGGGCTTTTTGCATTCACTTCAATGAGAATACACCATAAAGGCCCAAAGCGCAAGGTTTTGGAGCGTTCGCAAGAGCAGCCGGAGCACCCCGAGAAGAAGGTCAAATTTGCCAGGGAAGGCTTTTTCCCTTTGGGCAGGAAGATGGGATCTGCCGGCGGGATATGGCAGAATCCGCAGAACTATCATCAAGAAAAAACACACTTTTTGAAACATGCCGTCGCATATTGGCGGTTGAACTTTGCACAACCGTCCGTTATGATAGATATATAAAGAAGACATTCCTTTCGTTTCGGGCTGGACCGCCCGCAATGCGATGAGTGTGTTCTACGAATCAAGAAAGATGGAGGAAGAGATGAAGAAAACAGTATCCATCCTGCTGGCGGTCCTGATGCTTTCCGTTGCGCTGACCGGCTGCGGATCCAATCAGAACAGCCCCGAAGGCGTTGCCCAGAAGTTTGTGAACGCCATCAGCAACGGAGATTTCAACGCCCTGATCGAATGCATGACGCCTGAATACCAGGAAGCCATGAAGACCCTGATGCAGATGTACGGCGACCAGTTCTCCGTGGAAGACCTTTTCGCGATGGTAGGCGTCGACGGCGGCATGAAGATTTCCATGAAGGTCAACGACGTGCAGATCAAAGGTGACAGGGCCGTCGTAAACGCGACCCTTACCTCCGCCGGGATGAGCGATGATGCCGAGATCCCCTGCGTCCGCGTGGACGGCAAGTGGTATGTGGATTTTGACAACTGATCGACCCTGACAAAGCAAAAAAGACCGCTCCCGTACGGGGCGGTCTTTTTTCAATTGGCGGCTGCACGCTGGGGCAGTGTTACTTCCCTGCTACCTTTTTGGCGATGGAGTTGTCCACAACTTTGCTGTAATCCGCCCTGGCGGTCAGCTCGCCCGCGCCTTCGATGACATCCTGCAGATGGTTGAAGTCCTCCTCGGTCATGATGGGATCGGTCTTCCAGGCGTCGATGGACTGGTAACGCTCCGCGACTTTGGTCAGAAGGACGATGTCGGCATCCGGGAACTGGGGAGCGATGGCTTCCGCGATTTCCGCAGGGGTGTGTTCCTGCACCCATTTCTGCGCCTTGTAGACGGCGCGCATGTAGGCCTCGTAAAGGTCGCGGTCCTTATCCATCCGCTTTGGGTCCACAATGTAGGCGGTATAGGGAATCTTGCCGCTTTCCGCGCCGACAGAGGCGACCACATAGCCCACGCCCTGCATCTCGCACAGGCTGGCGGTGGGCTCAAACAGCGCCACGAATTCGGCGTCGCTGCCTTCAAAGGCGCCCGCCATCAAATTGAACTGGATGTCCGTTCTGACGTTGATGTCCACGCCGGGCATAATACCCTTGTTCCTGAGCACGTACTCAAGGGTCATGTTGGGCATGCCGCCCTTGCGGCCGCCGATGATGGTCTTACCCCTCATCTCTTCCCAGGTGAAGTTTTCAAAGGGGGTCTTGCTGACGATGAAGGAACCGTCGCACTGGGTGAGCTGCCCGATGATGACCGGATGGTTCTCCTTGCCCTGGTTGTAAACGTAGATGGCGGTTTCCGGACCCATCAGGCCCAGGTGCGCGTCCCCCGACAGCACAGCGGTCATGGACTTATCCGAACCGCCGCCGTTGACAAGGTCGATGGTGAGGCCTTCCTCCTCAAAGAAGCCCAGTTCCATGGCAACGTACTGGGGGGCATAGAATACAGAGTGGGTCACTTCGTTGACGGTTATCGTTTTGAGTTCTTTTTCGCCGCAGCCCGCAAAGAGCGCGACGATCATCACCAGCGCCAGAATGAGTAGAGCGGATTTTTTGAACATGTTTTCCCTCCCGTTTTTTGGTGCTGGGATAATTTATGTTGCCGCACTTTCAAAGGTGTGTCGCAGGGCATAAAAAGCGGCCCCGCCGATTGGACGGGGCCGCTTTGTGTGGTTTACAGGCAGTAAGCCTTGCCGATGCGGGATTAGTCCTTCCTGAAGGTGAGGCTCTTGAAGGAGCGGACCTGCTCGGTGATGGCGACTTCGGTGGGCAGACGTTCCATGGAGGAAGCGCCGTAGAAGCCGGCGATGCCGCGGGTGTGGTCCAGAATGTACTGGGCATCTTCGGGCTCGGAAATCGGGCCGCCGTGGCAGATGACGATGACTTCGGGGTTGACGCTCCAGGCAGCGTCCGCGATCTTCTGAACGAGTTCAGCGCACTCGGGCAGGCTCTTCGCGGTGTGCGCGCCGATGTCACCCTTGGTGGTGAGGCCCATGTGGGCGACGATGATGTCCGCGCCGGCGGCAGCCATCTTCTTGGCTTCTTCTTCGTTGAAGCAGTAGGGGGTGGTGAGCATGTCAAGCTCGTGGGCCTGGCGGATCATTTCGACTTCCAGGTCATAGCCCATGCCGGTCTCTTCCAGGTTCTGGCGGAACACGCCGTCAATCAGGCCGACGGTGGGGAAGTTCTGCACGCCGGAGAAGCCCATGTCCTTCAGCTGCTTCAGGAAAACGGGCATGACACGGAAGGGGTCGGTGCCGCAGACGCCGGCGAGCACGGGGGTGTGCTTGACGACGGGGAGCACTTCGGAAGCCATTTCGCAAACGATTCCGTTGGCGTCGCCGTAAGCCATGAGGCCCGCCAGGGAGCCGCGGCCCGCCATGCGATACCGGCCGGAATTGTAAATGATGATCATGTCAATGCCGCCCTTTTCCTCGCACTTGGCGCTGATGCCGGTGCCGGCGCCCGCGCCGCAGATCGGGATACCGGCGGCGATCTTGTCGCGAAGCCTCTTGAGAATTTCAGCTCTTTCAATCCTGGGCATGATGAGTCCTCCTGTTCTTTGGTAAGTTCACGAAGGGTTTAGCCCTTCAGGTATTCGTCCAGCGCCTTTGCCGCAGCGAGGGCGAACTCATCGTCGTTGATGTTGTTGTTCATCTCGACGAGTTTCACATTGGGGTTGTTGAGGGTCTTGCGGATGGCGTCAAACAGCGCCGCGTCTTCCTCGGGGCCGTAGAAGGGAGCGCCGGGCTTGTCGATGGCGGAAACGCCGCCCAGCGGGAGCATCAGGGTGCAGGGGCCGACGCACTGGTTCAGCTTCTCTGCGATGATGCGGCCCAGTTCCGCGCACTCTTCCTTGGTGGTGCGCATGAGGGTGACGGAAGCGTTGTGCTTGTAGAGGTTGCGGTCCCTGAACTTCTGGGGAACGGATTCGAACTCGCCGAAGTTGACCATGTCCAGCGCGCCGCAGGAAACAACCTGGGGAACGCCCTTCTTGGCGGCGGCGTCAAGCCTTTCGGGACCGGCAGTCAGCACGCCGCCCACCAGCTCGTCGCACCATTCGGTGGTAGTAATGTCCAGAACGCCGTGAACCATGCCGCCGTCCACCAGCGACTCGATGCACCTGCCGCCGGAACCCACAGCGTGGAACACCAGCACTTCGTAGCCCTGGGCTTCAAGGTATTCCTTCGCCTTGGTGA
>JBMNTW010000183.1:0-4121 GCA_050945935.1 Christensenellales bacterium | reverse complement strand
CCCATCATGTCCTTCTGCGCCCGGAGCGTGTCCGCGTCGCTGCAAAGAAGGCCGATGTCGAACCCCTTTTCCAGCATCTGCGCCACCCGCTCCCTGTTTTCTGTGGCGAAGGAGGAGGTCATGAAAAACGTGATGGGAACGTCCATCTTAAGGGCCAGGTCCATCAGCCGGTCCAGCCCGGAAGCGTTCCAGGTTACGACGCATTCCAGCGCCACACCCTCGTCCCGTTTGTAGATCACGCCCGCTTCCCGGGCGTTCATGGCGTTGATCGCCGCGCCGAAGGCGTAGGCCATCAGCACAACGGCGATGACGATGATGCTCCAAAGGTGGCTTCTTTTGGTGTTGTTTCCCATGTTGACCTCCGCGCAAGAAGGATGTTGATATAATGTATTCCTTTTCGCGCGGAGCTATGCTGTTTGTCCCCTGCCGGCTTGCTCAAAGGGGCCGGTAATTTCATCCGGCCCCGTTTTTTGTCTCTTTAGTTGTTATCTTCGGGCAGAAGGCCTTTTCTCGTCAGGTTGACGCGGCCCTTGTCGTCGATTTCCTCGACGCGCACAAGGATTTCGTCGCCGATGTTGACCACATCCTCCACCTTGTTCACACGGCGGTTGCTGAGCTTGGATATGTGCACCAGCCCGTCCTTGCCGGGGAGCAGCTCGACGAAGGCGCCGAAGGTCATGATGCGCACGACCTTGCCCAGGTACACTTCGCCCACCGTAACCTCGTGTGTGAGAGAGTCGATGATGCGCTTGGCTTCGGCTGCGGCGGCGCTGTCCGAAGAGGCGATGAAGACGCTGCCGTCGTCCTCGATGTCGATCTTGACGCCGGTATCGGCGATGATCTTGTTGATGACCTTTCCGCCGGGCCCGATAACGTCCCTGATCTTGTCGGGGTTGATCTTGAAGGAAATGATCCTGGGCGCGTACTTGGAAAGCTCCTTGCGGGGCGCGGGCAGGGTTTCGAGCATCTTATCCAGAATGAAGAGCCTGCCGTCCAGAGCCTGCTTCAGGGCGCGCTCGATGATTTCCTTGTCGATGCCCTTGATCTTCATGTCCATCTGGATGGCGGTGATGCCGCCGGCGGTACCCGCCACCTTGAAGTCCATGTCTCCCAGGAAGTCTTCAAGGCCCTGAATGTCCGTCAGAACGACGACCTTGCCGGTTTTCTCGTCCTTGATGAGGCCCATGGCCACGCCGGCGACGGGCGCCTTGATGGGCACGCCCGCGTCCATCAAAGACAGGGTGCTGCCGCAAACACTGGCCTGACTGGTGGAGCCGTTGGAGCTCACCACTTCAGACACCAGACGGATGGCGTAGGGGAATTCCTCCTCGCTGGGGATGACGGGAAGCAGCGCGCGCTCTGCCAGGGCGCCGTGGCCGATTTCGCGGCGGCCGGGGCCGCGCATCATCTTGGCTTCGCCGGTGCTGTAGGGCGGCATGTTGTAATGGTGCATGTAGCGCTTGGTGTCTTCCAGGCTGATGCCGTCCAGCATCTGGGCTTCGCTCATGGTGCCCAGGGTGGTCATGGTCATGACCTGGGTCTGGCCGCGGGTGAACACGGCGGAACCGTGGGTGCGCTGGAAGATGCCCACTTCGCACCAGATTTCGCGGATCTGGGTGGCGGTGCGGCCGTCCGGACGGATGCCGTCTTCGATGATGCGCTTTCTGACCAGCTCCTTGGTCATGTTGTACAGCACATCCTCGATATCGCCCATGCCGTCGGGATAGATTTCCGCGAAATGCTCCTTGCACTCTTCGCGGACCTTCTTGGTGCGCTCGTCGCGGACGGCCCTGTCAAAGGTATCCAGCGACCAGGCGACCTTGTCGGCGGCGTATTCGCGCACAGCGGCTTCGAGTTCGGGGTCGATCTGGTGGATCTCGATCTGGCGCTTGGGCTTGCCCACTTCCGCCACGATACCGTCGATGAACGAAACGATTTTCTGAATGTACTCAAAACCGAACATGATGCCGTCCAGCATCTCTTTTTCGGTGACTTCCTTGGCGCCGGCTTCCACCATCATCACGGCGTCCCTGGTGCCGGAAACCACCAGATGCATGCGGCTTTCTTCGCTCTGCTTGGTGTCGGGGTTGATGATGAACTGGTCACCGATGAGACCCACGACGACGGAGCCCGTCGGTCCCGCCCAGGGAATATCGCTGATGGCGAGGGCAACGGAGGAACCGATCATGGCGTAAACTTCCGGGGGAATGTCCGGATCGACGGACACGGCGGTGGCGATGACCTGAACGTCGTTGCGCCAGCCTTTGGGGAACAGGGGCCTGATGGGCCTGTCAATCAAGCGGGAGGTAAGGATTGCGTTGGTGGAGGGCCTGCCTTCACGTTTAATAAAGCCGCCGGGAATCTTGCCGACGGAGTACAGCTTTTCCTCAAAATCCACACTCAGCGGAAAAAAGTCAATCCCCGGCCTCGGGGTTTCGGAAGCGGTGGCGCACACCAGCACCGCGGTATCGCCGCAGCGCACGATGCACGAACCGTCCGCCTGCTGGGCATACTTGCCGATTTCGACCGCCAGCGTTTTGCCCGCAAGGTCCATCTGGAAGGTTTTATGCATTTCTTGCTCCTTTTGTATTTTTTCTCATTTTTTCACAGCCCCACTATTATAATACTTTCATTTCCAAAAGGGAATAAGCAATCTGGGCCTTCTTCTACTTATTGTATTTTGAGTTTGGGACTTTTCGCTTATACGCGAAGGCAAAAACACCCGCCTTTGCGCAAAAAAGCGGGTGTGAAAAGCTGTGCTGATCGACGGTTTTCGTAACTATTCGACTTCTTCCTCCTGCCAGCCTTTGCAGACGTCGATCCACGCCACGCTGTTGGAAAGGGAGAAAAGCCCGTCGCACGTCAGCTCGATGGCGGAGTTGCTGCTGCCCGCCGCGGGGAACACCGTTTCGAACCTTCGCAGGGAAACATCGGTGTAAACCGCCACATCAGCGTCTTTCGGCAGCGCAAAGGGGCAGACGCCGCCCACGGCATGACCGGTGAACGCCACCACTTCGTCCGGAAGCAGCATTTTTGCCTTGGTTTTGAAGTATGCTTTGAACTTCGCGTTGTCAATCTTCGCGTCGCCGGCGGTGACGATGAGTACACAGCCCTCTCCCACCTTGAACGAAAGTGTTTTGGCGATGCGGGCGGGTATCACACCCACGGCGACCGCCGCCAGTTCCACCGTGGCTGAAGAAACATCAAACTCCTGAATATCCTGATCCTTTCCGTATGCCGCGAGGTAGGCGCGGACCTTGTCGATAGACATGATTTCCTCCAAACCGTATGATAACCGCCATGTTAGCACAGTAAATCGGGAAAATCAACACAAAGGGCGGGTGCAAAGCACCCACCCCGAACGTTAATATGCTTTTAGGTGTATGTTAACCGTTCGTATGCTGTATACGACTCGCTCACTCAGCCGATGATTTCCTTCACCCTGTCGAACATGGCTTTGGCGAGTTTTGCGTGTTCCTCCGCTTCCAGATGGACGCCGTCTTTGGGCGAACCCGTGACGATTTTGCCGGCGTCCATGTAATGGCAGCCGTTCTGTTTGGCGATGCCTTCCAGATAGTTTGCCACTTCTCTGGACTTTTCCGCCGCACCCTTTCCAAACACCGGGCCCATAACGGGTTCGGTTTCATAGGCGTCGCCGATGGGCGCGGGGCAGACGAGCAGCACTTCCGGCGATGCGCCGTTTCTTCCCCAGGCGGTCTGCTTCACTTTGCGCGCCACGTTGCCGGCACCGACGGCGATGTTGTAGCCGTTCACGCCAAAGCGTTCCTTGCAGTCGTTGGTGCCCAGCATGATAATCACAAGATCGACGGGGTAGCAGCATTCCAGAATGGGGATAATGTGCTGGAAGCCGTTCTTTTCCTGCTCAACGGGATCGTCCCACACCGTGGTTCTCCCGTTCTGGCCCATCTCGATGACGTAGTACTCATCGCCCAAAGCCTTCGCCATGACCGCCGGCCAGCGGACGGTTTCGTCGAACCGCTCGCATACCTTTCCGGGGATCCATCCCCAGGTGTTGGAGTCGCCGAAGCACAGAACTGTTTTTCTCATGATACTCTCCTTGTTATGTACTTTTTCAGCATTGTTGCACCGAAACCAATCTT
>JBMNTW010000182.1:0-4138 GCA_050945935.1 Christensenellales bacterium | reverse complement strand
GATGATCGCCACAACGAGAAATCCGGTAACCAGCTTTGCGGATACCTTTAAGTTCTTAAACCTTCGCACAATAGTTCCCTCCATCGCTTTATAGTTTTCCGATGATGCTTTCGAGTTCATCTGAGGTCAGCATTTTTTCACAATCAAGCAATAGCTTCACATCGGATCCAACTTTTCCGATGTTCTTGATATATCTGTTGTTAAATCCCTGCCTCAGCTTTGGAGGGTCAACGATATCTTGCTCGGGAATTGTGATAACTTCGGAGACTGCGTCCACAATCAAGCCGACGGACAGTTCTCCGATATCGACGACAATCACGCAGGTCCTGACGTCATACTCTTTCGGCTCTTTTCTGAAGCGCAACCGCACATCCATCACGGGAATGATCTTCCCGCGAAGATTGATGATACCTTTGATGTACACAGGAAGTTCGGGTATCTCCGTAATCGCCTGCATGCCGACGAGTTCGGTGATGTACCTTACTTCAATGCCGTAGCTTTCGTTTCCAATCGTGAAGGTCAGATATCTTCCTTTTAATGTATCCTCCTCCATTTCAATCAGGACTTCAGTCGGGTTACCCATAACAACTTCTCCTTTTTCTCTTGTTAATGAATAATTCTGCTGTTCGCGCTCAGTCAGCCATGGCACCGCCTCCGTTTTGCTTTATCAAAATCAGTAAACTTATCGGTCACAGAGTACCTTTAAAAACCTGCTCAATGGCACATATATAATCGGAGAATCCAGGCAAAGCTTAACCACAAAATGCAAAGTCAGGTCGAATGTTTTTATGGTTTTAAGCGATTGAGAAATAGGAACAGAAAAAGACTGACCGACCGGTCAGTTTAACATGCTTTTATCCACTTTTTCTGTGAAGTAGTTACTGGAAAGAACTAGCATCTGGTCTCACGATTCTCTTGATAAGGCGATTTCCGATGACGACTTATGACCGTTCTTGTGATAAAAAACCGACCGGTTTGCACCGGCCGGCGAGAAGGGGGAGCTCAATCGACACTGGAGCATGTCGAAACGTTATTTTTTCATCTCCGTCAGTTCCAAAATCGCGCCATCTACGCGGACGAACTTGATCAGGCAGTCGGGAAGGTCGATGGTGTAAAGGTCTTCCTGGGCGAACTTCAGGGCTTCCTCCATACTGTCCACCTTGAAGGCGACATGCGGTTCCACGGTGATGCAGCGGGGCATATCCGTGCCCGGCACATAGCGCAGGAACTCGTATTTGAAAGGATGGTCGTCGGGATTGGTGATGTATACCTTCAGAGGTTCCATATAGGTCTCGTTGGGCATCTGCTGCGTGGTTGGCACGCCGACGTGCAGGAATTCCAGGGCCATGTCCCTCTCCTTTCGAGTCGGTTCACTCCTGTTCGCTCACAGCCAAATGGGTTTCGCCGTCGGGTTTACTTCGTCAGGAACGCGGTGCGCACAGGCTTGTTCCAAAGGCGGAGAAACTCGTCGTTCCACCTGGAAATGCTCATCTGGAAGCCGGCGGTCTCCTGCACCGTAAGGATTTCGCCCACCATGTTGGCCACGACTTCGATTCCCAGGCTCTTGAGGTAGTTGACGGTGTCCTTATACACCACAAACATTTCCATCAGTGTGGTGGCGCCGGAGCCGTTGATCATGAGGAACACTTTGTCCCCCGCTTTGAGGCCGATGTCCTCCATCAGAGATTTCGCCATCAGCTCGGCGGTTTCCTTGGCGGACTTCATCTTCTGCCTGCCGCCGCCGCCTTCGCCGTGCTGGCCCATGCCGACTTCCATATCCTCGTCGCCGAGATCGCCGAAGGACGCGCCGTTTTGCGGATGGGTGGCGCAGCGGGCCGCCACGGCAACGGTGGCCATGGAATCCGCATAGGCCTGGGCGAGTTCCACCAGCTCGTCAAGGCTTTTGCCTTCGGCAGCAGCAGCGCCCAGAATGTGATACATCGGGATGGCGCCGCCAAGACCGCGGCGGTCCACCACTTCGCCGGGATAGCTGGGACGGGGCGCGCCGGAGGCGATGTCCTCCTGGGTGATGACCTGGCGGACGTTCAACCCCAGTTCTTCCGCTTCCTGCATGACCAGCTTGCCGCAGAGCATGTCGCCCGCGTGGTTCAGCGTCAGGAGCAGCACGCCATGGCCCTTGTCCGCCAGCTTGATGGCTTCCAGCACGGCGTCCGGCGCGGGGGCGGCGAAGATGTCGCCAACGACCTGGATATCCAGCATTCCTTCGCCCACATAACCGCACTGGGCCGGCTCGTGTCCGGAACCGCCATAGGTGACGATGGTGACGCGGTCGGCATCCTTGAGCTTCTTGTTGATGACCATGTGGCCCTTCAGCTCGACGATGTCGCCGAAAGCCATCTCGTAACCGGCGAGGAGCTCGTCGGTTAAAGTGGCGGGATCGTTGATGAATTTCTTCATCTTCATGATCTGTTCCTCCTTGTCGTATTGATTGCCGCAGGTTCAAGCGCCCCCCACGGAGCGCAATCGTTCGTTAGCAGGGTTACAGCGCTTCCAGCGCCCTAGCGCAGCCTTCGTAGAACAGGCTCATCGAAGTGGCGCCGGGATCTGCCACGCCGAGGGTGCGCTCGCCGTAGCTTTTCGCTCTTCCGAACTTGGAAACAAACTGCTCCGTGGCCTTCGCGCCGGAATTTGCCGCTTCCGCAGCGGCACGAAGAATCTGCGCCGGTGTGCCTTCGGCGGTTTTGATGACCTCTGTGGCGGGGAGGACGGCGTCCATCATCGTCTTATCCCCCAGCTTTGCGCCGGAAAAAGCGCCGAGCTTCTTCGCCGCGGCTTCGAACATGGCGCGCATCATCAAAACGTCGCACGCCCCTTCGCCCAGGCCCTTCGCAAACCCCTGGAAAAACAGCCCGTACAGCGGGCAGGCGGAGCCGCCGGGCAGGCTCATCAGCTTTTTGCCGATGGCGTTGAACATCTGCCCGGTTTCCGTGGCGTTTAGCGCCTCTTCCCGGATGACGTTTCCGATTTTTCCAACGGTGTTCCCGTGGTCGGCGTCTCCGATGACGGCGTCCAAAGCGGTGAGCTGCTCTACATTTTCGTTAAAAAGATCCGCTGCGGAAAGAAGCATGCTCTTCCAAATATCCAGAGTGAGAATCATGGCATCCTCCAGTTGGAAATGAAAAAGTCCTTGCTGGTTGCGATTGAAGAAAAGAACGGTTGAACGTGTCTATCTTGACAGGCTCATCATATCGCTTTGCGGTTACATATGTCAATAGATTTACGTAACACATGAAAAATATCACAAATGTCAATAGTGCAGGTCAAGCGACCTAGTCCCCCCTGTTTTCGACTGTTTTCGCCATTTTCCCACAAAAAAAGCCCGTCCGTAACGGACAGGCTTTCAGCCGCTTGAAGTTACGCCATGCCTATGACCTTCAGCGCCTTGGTTTCGTCCAGCACCACATGGGTGAAGATGCCCGTGCGCAGCGCCCCGACGATAGCGGAAACGGAACTGTTGGCAGAGCAGATTCCCACTACGCAGGGGGTGCGCTTCAGGTCCTGCAGGGGAATGCTGATGCAAAAGTCCTTTTCCCCCGAAATGAACGCGCCGTTTTCGTCAAAGAAGTAGGAGAGCAGCGCCCCCACCGCCTTCTTTTGCATCAGTTTTTTGCCGAAACGGGTGGCGGTAGCGTGGTCCGGCGTGCAGGGATAATTGGAAATGCGAAGAACCGCCAGGTCCAGGTCCTCCCAAAAAGCGGCGACTTCCTTGTAGTTTTCCGTCTGCGTGAAACGGTCTCTGTCCTCCGCGCTCAAGGGAAACGCAGGCGCATAGAGGTATGCCGCCGCCATGCCCGTCTTTTCGCTGAACCTGCTGACGATCTCGTTCGGGTTGTAGCCCCTGTTCGGCACCGACCCGCCGCCGATCAGCGGGCAGACGACGCGCTTCGGTGAGGCTTTTCGCCCTTTTTGATCTTCGGGGAACTGGTTGACGAAGGCGTCCATCAAAAAACCCCAGCCCAATCCTACGCGGGCGGATTCGTCCAGCTTTCCCATCACGATGGAGCTGACCTGTTTGAGGATCAGCTGTTCCGTCATGTAATCCTCCCTGGCTTCCGGAACGACAAACGCGCCGGAAAGACGGAAAGCCGCCGCCAGCCTTGCAGCCACAAGCTCATTG
>JBMNTW010000181.1:0-4154 GCA_050945935.1 Christensenellales bacterium | reverse complement strand
ATCTGCTGGGCTCTCTTTCAGCAACGATCACTTCGCCGCAGCCGTCGCAGTAGTAGGCGGGAATGCGATGGCCCCACCAGAGCTGACGGGAGATGCACCAGTCGCGGATGTTTTCCATCCAGTTGAAGTAGATTTTGTCAAACCGCTCGGGCACGAACTGAATCTCGCCGCTGCGCACCGCCTCGATGGCGGGCTTCGCCAGTTCCTTCGTTGCCACGAACCACTGCTTGGAAATCATGGGTTCAATGGTGGTGTGGCAGCGGTAGCAGGCGCCCACGTTGTGCTTGTGGTTCTCGATTTTCACCAGCGCGCCGATTTCTTCCAGTTCCTGCACCAGCGCCTTCCTGCATTCCAGCGCTTTCATGCCGCAGAACCTGCCGGCGAGCTCGTTCATTCTGCCGTCGTCCGTCATCACGCGGGGCATGGGCAGATTGTGGCGCACGCCCACTTCGTAGTCGTTGGGGTCGTGGGCGGGGGTGATTTTCACGCAGCCGGTGCCGAACTCTTTTTCCACGTACTCATCCGCGATGACGGGGATGGGCTTGTTCAAAATGGGCAGTATGACGTTCTTGCCCACCAGATGGGCGTAGCGCTCATCCTCGGGATGCACGGCGACGGCGGTGTCTCCCAGCATGGTTTCCGGCCTTGTGGTCGCCACCACCAGGCCTTCGCCGCCGTCTTCCGCCTTGTAGCGGATGTGCCAGAGCTTGGAGTCCTGCTCCTCGTATTCCACTTCGGCGTCCGAAATGGCGGTCTTGCATTCCGGGCACCAGTTGATGATTCTGTCGCCCCGGTAAATCAGGCCCTTGTTGTAAAGGTCCACAAATGCCTTGATAACGGCTTTGTTGCAGCCCTCGTCCATGGTGAAGCGCTCGCGCTCCCAGTCACAGGAACTGCCGAGCTTTTTCAGCTGCCCCACAATGATGCGGCCGTACTCGTCCCGCCATTTCCAGGCGCGTTCGAGGAAGCCGTCGCGGCCCAGGTCCTTTTTAGTTATGCCCTCCTTCGCCATGGCATCCACAATCTTGACCTCGGTGGCAATGCTGGCGTGGTCGGTGCCGGGCATCCAAAGTGCAGCGTAGCCCTGCATACGCTTGAAGCGGATCAGCACGTCCTGAATGGTGTTGTCCAGCGCGTGGCCCATGTGAAGCTGGCCGGTGATGTTGGGCGGCGGGATGACTATGGTAAAAGGTTCTTTTTCGGGATCGACCACGGCATGGAAGCAGTTGTCCTTCTCCCAGGACGCGTAGATGCGGTCCTCCACGGATTTGGGGTCATATACCTTTTGCATTTCGTTTTTCATGGTATCACCTCTTCGAGTCTGTTTGAAAATAAAAAAAGCCCGCCCCGTCACAATGGACGGAGGAAGCTCCGCGGTACCACCTTGCTTGAGCGTTACGAATAACGCCCCACTCTGCGCCCTGTAACGGCGGCTGCCGTGCCGCATTACTCCATTCATGCGGCCCGCTCCGGCGCGACCTTCGCCCGTTTCCTGCCAAAAGCCCTTTCAGCCGCGGGGCTCCTCTCTTTCATGGCGGAAATGCGGGGTACTCCTCGCCTTCATCGCGTTTTCATATAATGAGAATATACGCAATATCCGACATTCTGTCAACCACCCCTTTTCCGCCGGGGCTTTAGCGTGGTATTCTTTGGAAAAAAGGAGGTTCGGGACGGGCATGACATTTCGTTCCAAAGTCGACCGACGGATGAAAATCTTTGCTGCCGCTTTCAGTGCGCTGATATTGGCGTTGAGCGCGCTGTTTTTGCAAAGCAAAGCGGCAGTTGTAGTATTCCCGCTGGCGGCGCTGCTGCTTGCGCTTGTTTCGTGGGTGTTTCTGGGAACGAAGTACGCATTTTTAGAGGACTGCCTGCTCGTCCGGAGCGGTCCCTACGCGCGGCGCATCCCCTACACGCGTATTTCCTCTGTAAAGCCTTCCAAAGACATCTCCTCCGCCCCCGCGCTTTCCCTGGACCGCCTTGCGCTGACGGTCTCCAACGGAAAATACGTGACGGACGTTATCCTCGTCTCTCCCGAAGACAAAGAATCCTTTTTGCGGGAACTGAAAAAACGCTGCCCGCAGGTATAGTCCTGCAGGCAGTTTTTTTTGCAGATAGACCGGATTGAGCGCTCAATCCGAATGCTTGCGGTCCGCGCCTTCGATGGAGCCTTCCACCCCGCCGTGTTCCAGCGCTTTCTTGCTTTTGAAGAAGGTGCTGGCGTACTGCACAAACGCCATGATGCCGAACACCACCGCAAACCCCAGCACCACCATGTGCCACGGGTTGATCCAGGCGAAGTAGTTCATCAAAAAGGACAGCACAATGCCCGTATTGAAACAGGCGGTGGAGAGCTTTCCCCAGATCCTCGCATAAACAACGATGTTCTTCTTCAAAAGGAACGCGCTGCCCACAATGAGCGCCAGATCCCTTACCACCACGAAGGCGAGGAAGATCCAGTGGATGTAGCCCACATAGGTCAGGCAGAACAGCGCCGCAAGAAGCATCAGCTTATCCGCCAGCGGGTCCGCGAGCTTGCCGAAATCGGTGATCTGATTGTATTTCCGGGCGATGTAGCCGTCCAAAACGTCCGTAATCGCTGCAACGGAGTACACAATGACGGCTGCAATGTAGTTCGCCGGGCCCAGGAAAAGGTAAAGAAATACGCCGATTAACAGCAGGCGTATGATCGTCAGCACGTTTGGGACGTTCCACTTCATCGTTTTCTCGAGCACCTCTTAACCGCTTTGCAAAGCGTTATTACACAGAACAGTATATCCCCATTTCGTCCCAACGGCAACACATACCCGTTCAAAAACTGCCATTCTGGGAAAAAATTGTCTAGCAGGCCATCGAAATACCTGCTTAGGCTCGTTTTGCACACCTTCATACTGCGCCAAACGCCCTTATGCCATGCAAGGCAAGTAAGTAAGAACGGCGGAGCGAAATGCTCCGCCGCTATGCGTCTGAAAGCCGTTAACGTTCTTCTCGGAAGTAGTTGATGCCGCAGCTTCCGGGCTGCATGCTCTCCTTCCGCTGGCGGATGCTGGTGAAAATGAGCACCAGCACCGTGGCGACGTAGGGCACCATATCGTAAATCTCCATGGGGATGCCGATCTGGACGTACATGCGCATCACGCTCAATCCGCCGAACACCAGACTGCCGACGAGCGCCCGCAAGGGGCTCCACGCAGCGAAAATCACCAGCGCCACGGCGATCCAGCCCAGGCCGTTCACGCAGTTGTGCACCCAAACGCCGCTGCAGGTCACCATCGAGACATACATCCCGCCGATGCCGCAGATGCCGCCGCCGATGCAGGTGGCGAGGTACCGGTACTTGGTGACGTTGATGCCCGCGGCGTCCGCAGTGGCGGGGTTTTCGCCCACGGCGCGCAGGTTCAGTCCCGCCCGGGAGCGCTTCAGGAACCACCAGAGGACTAACGCTACGGCGATGCCGAAGTACACCAGGAAGTTGTACGAAAACAGCAGTTTGCCCAGAACGGGGATTTCGGACAGTACGGGGATGTTGATGCTGGCGAACACCGCCTTGGTGCTCGCGCCCACTGCGGCGTAGCCGCCGGAGCCCTGCGCCAGGGTTTCGCCCAGGAAGTTCGCCAAGCCTGTGCCGAAAATGCTCAATGTCAAGCCCGTGACGTTCTGGTTCGCGCGGAGCGTGACGGTCAAAAAGCTGTACACAAGCGCGCCCAGCACCCCGAACAGGAAGGCGCCCAGTATCGCAAACAGCGCGATGGGCAGCGCGGCGCCCGAAGCGAATATCTTTTCCGCAAACATCGAGGATGCAAGGCCGGAAACCGCGCCCATGAACATCATGCCCTCGACGCCCAGGTTCAGATTGCCGGACTTTTCCGTCAGGATTTCGCCCAGCGTGCCGAAGAGCAAAGGCGCGCCCGCCAGTACCGCGGCGTTGATGAGATTGACGATGTTATCCATGCTTCTTTTCCCCCTTTTTGCGGAAGACAAGCCGGTAATTGATGAAGAACTCGCACCCCAGCAGGAAGAACAGCACAATGCCCGTCAGCACGTCCGCCGCCGAGGAGGGAATCTTGAAGGTGGTCTGGATCCTGCCCGCGCCCTTTTCCAGCACGGCGATGAAGAAGGACACCAGCACCATCAAAAACGGGTTGAGTTTGGACATC
>JBMNTW010000180.1:0-4163 GCA_050945935.1 Christensenellales bacterium | reverse complement strand
TTCTTTAATCAGCACGCTCTGGAGGACGCCGCCGGATTCTGCGACGAGAGCGTTGGTTTTCGAAAGTTTGAGCAGAAGATCCAGCTTTTCCATCTGCTCGGCGCGGTCGGCAAGGAGCTTTTCGTAATCCGCGGAAGTCGAAAGATCCTCCAGCGTCACCAGGGTTTTGCCGGCGCTCACCTTGTCATTTTCGGATACATGGACGGTCTTGACCCTGCCGTCCGTGGCGACGATGCGGATGGGGGAACGGACGTACAATTTGCCGCTTCCCAGCGTTTCGCCGTTTTTGCTCTGCACGGTGACGGTTTCGTCCAGTCTGGGGCCGTTGTCCGTCATGGTGACGGTGATGTTCCCGTTTTCCGCTTTTTCAACGGTGCCTTCCGCGGTTTTGCCGTTTTCCAGAAGGACGGTCACTTTTTCACCAATGGAAAGCGGAGCGGAAACGGTAAAGTCCACCGCCATTTTGCCGTCGATGGACAGCACCATCAAAGCGCCGTGTTCGTAGTAAACGTCCAGCGCGCTGTCGCCCTTTTCGGCATAGATGCGCTTGACGCGGCCTTCCACGTATGCTTTGACCGTTTCGGTTTCGTTTTTATCCTTGGTGTTTTGGATTTTTCTGTCCAGACCGTCAATCGTGCTGCGGACGGACTCGATCTCCTGCCGAAGGGAGAGGGGGTCGAAGGTGGCGAGCACGTCGCCGGCTTTCACCACGTCTCCGCTTTCCACCGGCACTTCGTCGACCACGATGCCGGTGGGGATTTTGATATCTTCGGCGTCGTCGTACTCCAGATTGCCCGTGCCCACCACGGTGATGGACAAGCTGCCCGTTTCAGCCCTGGCGGTGCGAATGCCGTTTGCCGAAGCGGCGGGCTGCCTTTGGCGCAGGGCCGCGAAGGCGATGAGTATCACCACCGCCAGCACCCCGAGAATAACGGGCCATTTCCTTCTTTTTTGATTGTGGCTTGCAGTCCTGTTCTGGCGCATGCCTGCCTCCTTTTGCTTGTAAAAATCCAAAGCGGTCAGTCTGACCGCGTTTTGCGGAATGTCGTTCGCCGCCAAAAGATTGCGCGGACATTTTCATTAGGATGCCCTAATCGGCGGGCAATAGCGTGTTTTTCGGGAAATCGACGGGGCTTGTCCCGGCATTTCGTCATCCGTTTGGAAGAAGCTTCGTCATTGCCGAAAGGGATTCGCCGAGTTCGCTAATCTCCAAATAAAGGTCGCTGTACGGCTCGATCATTGCGGCACCCGTATAGCCGGATGATTCAAGCGTTGCAAACAGCTTGCGAAAATCGAAGGTTCCCCTGCCCGGCAGGCAGAGGCCGTAGTCGGGCTTGCTCAAGTCGTAGTCGCACAGGTGGACGTGGCAGAGCATGCCGCCCATGGCGGCAACGTATGCAAAGGGGTCGTGACCGGAACGCACCGCCTGCTTGATGTCCAGCGTGAAGCCGAGGTTCGTTGTTTTGATGTATTCCATGATTTCCGAAACGAAATCGGGATAGGAAAACAGGCACCAGCTCACGTTCTCCCACGCAAGGCGAAGGCCGTATTCGCCCGCCATGTCCGCCAAATCCGAAACGATGGGCCCGATGCGCATGAATGCCGCGTTTCGCAAAGCGCCCCGAAGGCGGGCGGGGCCGTGGAACACAAGGCGGCTTGCCCCCAGCAGCCTTCCCTGCCTCAGCACCTTTTCAAACAGGCGCAGTGCGTCATTTCGCTGGCGCAGGGAAAGGGAAAACAGCTGGGGTTCGAACTGCTGGCTCATGGCGTGCACCGAAACCACCTTCAGGCCAAAGTCCTGCACCCGTTCCAGAAGCAAAGCGCCGAAATCCGGCTCGTATTCACTGTACGAGTCCAGAAAAATTTCGCACACGTCCGCGCCGAGGCGGCGGATGGCGGGCAGGGCGTCCTCGGTCTGCAAACGGGAGTAAAAGGACGCTGTGGATATGCCAAGTTCCATGATTGCTCCGCGTCGCGGCGATGTTTTTTGGTGTTTCTGCCGCGATTTTTGCTATATTATAGCACAGCCTTCTGCTATACTGTTAATGACAAAGCTGAAATCCGGCAAAAAGCGGCTATAAACCGCAGAAAACGGACAAAATACACCGTTTTACAGCGATGGGGCAGGGCGATTGCCGGTCACAGACTGCCCTGTTTGGTCATGCAGTGAGAAAATTTCTGGAGGTTCCCATGCCCGAAAGAGGCTTTCGGCCCGTTTCCGCCCCTGTGAACGGCACGCCCCCCAGGCTGCCCCTTCGCGCCACCAAAACCAGTGCGGGATACGACTTTTTCGCCCCGTGCGACATTGTGATTCCCCCGCAGGAAAAGGCGGTGTTCGCCACCGACGTGAAGGCGAAGATGGGCGAGAGCGAGGTTTTGCTCTTGGTTGTGCGCAGTTCCGCCGGTGCGAAAAGAGATCTGATGGCCGCGAACACCGTGGGTATTATCGACAGCGACTATTACGACAACCCCGACAACGAGGGAAACATCCACATCGCGCTTCGAAACCTCAAACCCGCCCTGGAACTTACCGGATTCAAAACCGTCGTGCTGGCATCCGGCGAAAGGGTGGACATTCCCGTCATCAAGGATCTTAGAGAGCAGAACACCGTGGTGATTCAAGCGGGGGAACGGGTGGTGCAGGGAATTTTCCTGCCCGTGCTCGAAGCGGATTCGGGGGATTCGGACGCTATGCGCGCCGGTGGATTTGGCAGTTCCGGAAAATAACTGCATATTGAACACCATGCTTTGTTCGCATATAATTGATAAAACGTCCCAGGAGGCTAGAAAATGATCGTAATCGGCATATGCGGCGCCAGCGGGAGCGGCAAATCCACGCTGGCGGAGGAAATCAAGAACGCGCTGTCCGTTCCCACCATCGTGATAGGGCAGGACTGGTACTACAAGGACCATTCCAACCTTCCGTTCTCGGAGCGGGTCAACCTGAATTACGACGCGCCTTCCATATTTGATTACGACGAACTGTTTGACGACATTACCGCCCTTTCCCAGGGGCGTGCCATTACCAAAAAGGGCTACGACTACACGCTGCATCTTCGCGCCGACACCGATACGCGCATCGAGCCGCCGGAAGTGCTGATTCTGGAAGGAATTCACATTTTTTACGACAAGCGCCTCAGGGACATGATGCACCTGAAAGTGTATATGATGGTGGACGTGGACGTCTGCCTGCTCCGCCGCATCCAGAGGGATATGCGGGAGCGCGGCAGAACCATCGAGGGCATTGCCCACCAGTATCTGACCACCGTGAAGCCCATGTATGAGCTGCATGTGTCCAAATACATCAAACTGTGCGACTTTGCCGTCATGCGGGGCGGCAGGAACCGCCAGTCCATCGACGCCATCGTCGCCTATCTGGAAACGCTGCTCAAGCAGGTTCCCCACGCAAAGCCGATTCTGCAGGAAGATTGAGTCACCGGCTGGTGAGCCACCGCACGAAGGACTTTACGCCGTCTTCAAGTTCTGTTTTGGGGGAGTAGCCCAGCGTTTTTTTTGCCTTTTCAATCGAGGCAAGGGTGTGTTTCGCGTCACCTTCCTGCGCAGGCGCCATTTTTATGCGGGCTTTGCGCGAAAGGCACGCTTCCAGCAGGGAAATGAGGGTCATGGTGGACACGTTTCGCCCCCTGCCGATGTTGAACACCCCCGCGCCGCCTTCAACAGCATAATCCAGCGTGCGGATGAGCCCGTCTACCGTATCCGAAACGTGGGTATAATCCCGGGTGCATTCGCCGAACACCGCGATTTCCTCCTTTCGAAGAATGGCGGTGGCGAATTTGCGAAGCGCCAGATCCGGCCTTTGCCGCGGGCCGTACACCGAAAACAACCGGCAGCTGACGGCGCCCTTTTCGTGGGACCGTCCGAAAGCGGAAATCAGCAGTTCCGCCGCTCTTTTCGATTCCCCGTAGGGCGAAAGGGGTGAAAGGCGCGCGCCTTCCAGAAAGGGAAGCGCGCCGTTGCCGTACACCGAGGAGGACGAGGCGAACACCACGCCCCGCACGTCCGCCTTCGCCGCCCGGGCGAGCAGGCAGGCTGTGCCGCGGACGTTGACGTCCTTATACAGCACCGCATGCTGCATCGATTCGCGGACGCCGGCGAGCCCTGCAAGGTGAACCACCGCGTCTGCGCCCTGTAAGGCGGCGTCC
>JBMNTW010000179.1:0-4171 GCA_050945935.1 Christensenellales bacterium | reverse complement strand
TTTTGCTTAAAGTTTATTCAAATATATGGTAAAATGCGGTGTAGACGGCCGGTTTCCAACGGCACACTTGTGAATCCATTTCTTAAGAGTTAAGAAAGGAAGGTCGACATGAGAAAAACCAAACTGCTTTGTCTCGCGCTCTCCCTCTTTATGCTCGTTTCCCTGATCGCGGTCCCCGCTTTTGCCGCAACGCCCCAGGTTACCGGCCAGGTTTCCTACCCCGGCCCGAGCGCCAATGAGTTGTACATCTTCCACACCAACGACACCCACGGCAGGCTGACCGGCTCCGTTGAGTCGACGGACGCGGACGCTTTCTCTTCCGCGAAGCTGGCCGGCTACGTGCAGACTCTGCGCGCCCTGGGCCACAACGTGCTGCTGCTTGACGCCGGTGACGCGGTGCACGGCAAAGTGTCCGCCAACGCCTTCAAGGGCTATTCGGTCATCAACATCATGAACCGTATGGGCTACGACGCGATGGCGGTAGGCAACCACGAGTTCGACTATGGCCGCGAACGCGCCGTCCAGCTGGCGAAGTACGCGAAATTCCCCGTGCTTTCCGCCAACTTCACCGACGAGAAGGGCAACCTTGTCTTTAAGGACATGATCGTCAAGGAGTTTGACGGCTTTAAGGTTGGCATCTTCGGCCTGACCACCCCCGAAGCCACCACCAAGGCGAACCCCAAGTTCTTTGTGGGCTACACGTTCCAGGATACCGTTGCCACCGCCAAGAAGTGCGTGGAAGCTCTGAAGGCGCAGGGCTGCGATTACATCATTGCCCTGGGCCACATCGGCGTGGACGAGGAGTCCCCCGTCACCACCTATGACGTTCTGGACGCCGTGGACGGCATCGACCTGTTCATCGACGGCCACAGCCATACCACCTTCAAGGAAGGCAAAGTGTATAAGAACGCGCTGATCGTCTCCACCGGCGAGTATCTCAAGAACGTCGGCGTGGTGAAGGTCACCTTCGGCGCTTCCAACACCGCCACCGAAGAATCCTGGCTGATGAGCTCCGCGGATAAGAACTACTCCGTGCTGCCCGAACACAAAGGCACCAAGAAGCTTCTGGAAGGCTACACCGACTACGCAAGGCAGCTGTCCATGCAGGTTGTCGGCCATGCCACCGAGGAGCTCGTCGGCGAGCGTGAGTTCGTCCGCAAGCAGCAGACCAACCTCGGCAGCCTGATCACCGACGCCATGCGCATCATGACCGATGCCGACATCGCCATCACCAACGGCGGCGGCATTCGCGCCACCATCAAGAAGGGCGACATCACCTATAACGACATTCTCACCGTTCTGCCGTTTGGCAACTGGGTCGTCGTCAAGAAGATGACCGGTGCGGACATCCTCACCGTCCTTGAGGAGAGCGTAGCCAACTACCCGAACCTCGCCGGCGGTTACATGCACGTTTCCGGCATTTCCTTCACGTTCGATGCCAAGAAGCCCGGCGGCTCCCGCATTGATGCCAAGAACGTCCTCGTCGGCGGCAAGCCCATCGACCTGAACGAGACCTATATCGTCGCCACCAACAACTTCCTGGCGGACGGCGGCGACGGTTCCTCCCTGGGCAAGGGCTCCGTATTCGGAGAATACGGTCCCATGGACCAGATGGTGCTGGAGTACATGCAGGAGTATGGCTGCGTCTATGAACCCGGTGAACGCGTGACCGCCATCGAATAAACCATCCAAAACCCTTCGGGGCGGCGATTGCCGCCCCTTTGTTTATGCTGCGTTTTGTGCGATAATAGGCAAAAAGAAGCGTTTCGCGCTCTTATAAAACGCGCGAACGAAAGGAGTTTTTTCTTGCGGCTTTTCATCGCTCTGGACGTCAACAAGCAGACCCGCGCCGCCCTGTATGCCCTGCAGCAGACCATGCAGAAGCTTGGCATCGAGGGGAGCTACGTTCCCGTCGGGAACTTCCACGTCACACTCCGCTTCCTCGGCGAAACCGACCGCCTTGGCGAGATCGGACTCGCCATGGGCGAGTTCGTCCGGGGTATTCGGCCCTTCCCCTTGCGGCTGACGGATTACAAAACCTTTGGCGCAAGCACCGCGGTGGTGCGCTGCGGCGGGGACGGCGGCGAACTGAAGCGCCTGTTTGAAAGCGCCCAGGCCGCCCTTTCGGACGCGGGTTTTGCCAAAGAGACCCGCCCTCTGGTGCCTCACATCACCCTCGCCCGGCGCACAAGCCCCCACGCGGAGCACATGGACGAGCTGAACGCGGCGTTGAACAGAACCGATTTCTTTGTGGACCATGTGACGCTGTACGAATCCGTGCGAAACCGGCAGGGCGGCATGGAGTACCGCCCGCTGCAAAAGACCATGTTTTAGAATACTCCCCTTCTAAGGGAGCCCCTTCAAGTGCCAAACGGAGGAACCATGAACTACAACCCCCAACAGCTTGCGGCGATTGAGCATCAGGGCGGCACGCTGCTGCTTTCCGCCGGCGCGGGCAGCGGCAAAACCGCCGTGCTCGCCGCGCGCATCGCAAGGCTGGTGATGCTTGGCGTGCCCGTGGAGAACATGCTCGTGGTGACCTTCACCAACGCCGCCGCCGCAGAGATGAAGCGCCGCGTGCGTCTGCGCCTGAGCGAAGCGGCGGAGGACGATTCCCTTCCCCCCGCCGCGCGGCTGAACGCCAGAGCGGGGCTGTTGGCCCTTCCTTCCGCCATGATCTGCACGCTGCACGCGTTCTGCACCAGCGTCCTGCGCCGGCATTTCGCCGCCTGCGGTCTGGACCCGGCGTTTCGGGCGGGGGACGATTTTGAGTCCGGCGCTCTCGCCGCCGCTTCCGCTACTGAAGCCATTGCCGCCAGCGTGGTGGAGGGTGACCCTGCCTTTTTAGCGTTTTACGACGGGTTCGGCGGCAGGAACGGCCGCGCCCTGCCCGATCTTTTGCTGTCCTCCTGGAATTTTTTAACCACAAGGGCGGATATTGACGGGTACTTGGAAGAATCCCTGAAAAGGTTCGACGCCACGCCAAACGAGCTTGCCATTTCCGGCGCGGTGAAGACCATTTTGAACCATTATTCCCGTCGCTGCACTCAGGCGGCGTCCATTTTGAAGTCCACGGCGGCGGAACTGCCGAAAACCGACGAGGGCATGGCGGTCTGCAATCTGCTGCTGTCCGACGCGGACGCTTTGACCGCCTTTTCGGTCCAGCTGCGGGCAGGGCGCGCCACGCTGGACGACCTCGCTTCCTACAAGTTCCCCCGTTTGAACTTCAAACGGGACTCCATACTGCCCAAAGAGCGCATCAAGGCCGCCAGAGACCGCGCCAAGTCGCTGGTTTCCCCCGGTTCTCTGAAGGTGGACGCCCGCCTTTCGGACAGTGTTTTCCAGTCTGAACTGCTTTCCATGCAAAAACCCCAGGCGGAGGCGTTTGTGAACCTCATCCGGCGATTCCGGAGCATCTATTCCGCCAAAAAAGATGAACGTGGCATTGTGGACTTTTCGGACATGGAGCAGCTCGCCCTGAAAGCGCTTTCCGACCCGGAAATCGCAAAAGAGTACCAGCGGCGCTTCACGCACATTTTCATCGACGAGTATCAGGACAGTTCCGAGATTCAGGAAGCCATTATCGGCACCTTCGCCCAAGGCAAGGACGTGTTCTTGGTGGGCGACGTGAAGCAGAGCATCTATTCCTTCCGCGCCGCCAAGCCCGAACTGTTTCTGGAACGGGCGCGGAAGGCGAAGCTGGGCGAAGGCACGGTCCTTCCCCTGAACGTGAACTACCGCACCAGCCCGCCCCTTCTTCGCTGTGTGAACGACCTGTTCTCCCGGGCGATGAAGGGTGCCGTGTCCTACGGGCAGGACGACGAACTGCAGCCCGGCAGGCAGGACACGGGCGCCACCAAACTGAACGTGCGCGTCCTTTTCGGCGAGCAGAACGGCGCGGATGCCATCGAAACGGAAGCTCGCCTTGCCGCCGCCCTCATCAAGGAGCGCATGAAGCACCCCATCGGCGAAGGGGATAATACCCGCATGCCGGTGTTTGAGGATTTCTGCATCCTGCTTCGCACCGTTTCGTCCACGGCGGAGGTGTTCTGCCAGGTGCTGGCGGCGGAGGGCATCCCCTCTTTCGCGGATTTGACCGGCGGTTATTTTGACGCCATCGAGGTGCAGGTGCTGTTCAACCTTTTGCGTCTGGTGGACGACAGAAGGCAGG
>JBMNTW010000178.1:0-4185 GCA_050945935.1 Christensenellales bacterium | reverse complement strand
CGGTTCGGTGTTCACTTCCGCAAAAGAAATCAGCTCGGCAAGCACCGCCTTTTTGCCGATGGAAACGATGCGCGCGCTCCATTCGCGGCATTCGCCGTCGCACAGGCGCAGTTCGTCCCCTTCCTTCAAACGAAGGACTTTTGCGATGTGGTCCACGTCCTCGCCGAAGATTCTGGCGTGGTCGCCGTCGATATTCGCTTTATCGATGAAGAACCGATGCATGTTACTTCCTCGCGCAGGCGATCGCGCACCATTCGCCCATATGCTCTGACTTTAACACGCGGTATCCTGCTTTGTCCATAGCATCCAACACATCCCTCTCCCGCTCCTTGATGATACCGGAGGTGAGAATGACGCCGTCTTGCTTTAAGAACGGGTCCAGATTGGGAAGAAGGCCGATGATAACGTCCGCGATGATGTTCACCATGATGAGGTCCGCTTTCCTGGTGGGCACCTGCCCCTTCAGAAGGTCGCCCTCCACCGCGCGGACGATGTCCGCAACGCCGTTTAAGGCGATGTTCGTGCGTGCCGATTCCACGGCGACCACGTCCCTGTCAATCGCCAGCACATCGGAAGCGCCGAGCTTTGCGGCGGCGATGCCCAAAATGGCGGTACCGCAGCCGATGTCGATGCACACATCCCCTTCCTTGACCATCTCGTCCACCATGGAAAGGCACATGCGGGTGGTTTCGTGGGTACCCGTGCCGAACGCCATGCCGGGATCGAGTTCGATCACCACGTCGCCCTCGTTGGGGGTGTAATCCTCCCAGCTGGGCACGATGACCATGCGTTTTGAGGCGCGCAGGGGCTTATAGTACTTCTTCCACTCGTTCGCCCAGTCCTCCTCCCGAAGGTCCGAAAGGGAAAGGGCGAGCTCTCCGGGGTCATAACCGGGCATTTCGCCGGAAAGGGCCTTCAGGTCGGCGAGTTTCTGGCGCACGAGGGCGATGGTATCCGCCATGGATGCGTCTTTGGGGATATACCCTTTGACCACGGCGTCCTCGCCGTAGGCTTCGTACACTTCGTCGCCGATGTAGTCCCAGTCCGCCAAAGCATCGTGGTTCAGAAGGTCCTGCTTGTCCTCAATGACGGTGCCTGCGCAGCCGCTGTTGCACAAAAGCTCGCTGACGGCTTCCGTTCCCGCGGTGGTGGTGGTAATCTTCAGTTCGATCCAGTCCATTTATTCCTCCGTAAATGTGTCTTCCAGTTTGTCCTTCACCTTCTCAAAAAAGCTCTTTTTGCCTTTTTGGGGTGCTGCCTTCTTGCCGAAGGATTCCTCGAACTGGATAAGCAGTTCCTTTTGCTTGTCGGAAAGCTTTCTGGGCACTTCCACAACAAGGCGGACGAACATGTCCCCCTTGCCGTTCTGGCGCAGGCGCTGGATGCCCTTGCCCGGAATGCGCACGATTTCCCCCGGCTGGGTGCCGGCGGGCACGGTGTATTCCATGTCTCCTTCCAGCGTGGGAATGGTGATGGTGCCGCCCAGCGCCGCCGTGGCGAAGGAGATCGAATGGTCCAGGCTGAGGTCGTACCCCTTGCGCCGGAACAGCTTGTGGGGCTTGACGTGCACGACCACAAAAAGGTCGCCGTTGGGTCCTCCCCTTCTGCCCGGTTCGCCCTGGCCGTTTAAGGAGATGGTCTGCCCGTCGTCGATACCGGCGGGGATGGTGACGGTGATGCTGCGGGTTCTTGCCACTCTGCCCCTGCCCTTGCACACACCGCAGGGCTCGTCGATGATGCTGCCCTCGCCGCGGCAGGTGGAGCAGGTGGTCACCTGCCGGACCTGACCGAAAATGGAGTTCTGCACCGAGCTGACCTGACCGGTTCCGTTGCAGGTGGGGCAGGTGCGCTTCTTGGTGCCGTCCTTGGCGCCGGTGCCGTGGCAGGCTTCGCAGTTTTCGTTGCGCTGGATGGTGAAGGACTTCTTGCCGCCGAACGCCGCCTCCTCGAAGGTGAGGTTCATGTCATAGCGCAGATCCGCCCCCGGTTCAGGGCCGTTGCGCCGGCCGCGGGCGGAGGAAAACCCGCCGCCGAAGAAGGAGTTGAGAATGTCGTCAAACCCGCCAAAACCGGAGAATCCGCCAGCGTTGTAAGCGCCGCCGAAGCCGCCTGCGGACGGGTCGAAGGCCGCATGGCCGAACTGGTCGTACTGGGCGCGTTTTTGGCTGTCGGACAGCACTTCGTAGGCCTCATTCACCTCTTTGAACCGCGCTTCGGCTTCTTTATCGTCCGGGTTCATGTCCGGATGGTACTTCTTCGCCAGAACACGGAAGGCCTTTTTTATGTCATCGGCAGAGGCGTCCTTGAGGACGCCCAGCACCTCGTAATAGTCGCGTTTTGCCATAGTCGTTTACTCTCCTCGCGCGCGTCGGGCGCTTCTTTCGCGGGGACTTACGGCGCATTTGGCGCAATCGGACAAACCCGCGTAAGACACGCCCAAGGCGAAGGGGAGTTTCCCCCTCGCCTGGCCGCGACAATGGATTCAATTTTTGAACGGATTAGTGAACTTCGTAATCGGTGTTCACCGAACCGTCGGGACCCTGACTGGGATCGGTGTATCCGCCCGCGTTGGGGTCGGTGTAGCCGGCGTTGGGGTCGCCCGCGTTGGCGCCCGCCTGCTGGTAGATTTTGCCGAAGATCTCGTAGGAAACGGTGGTCAGCTTTTCGGTGGCGGCCTTGATGGCTGCGCTGTCCGTTCCGGCAAGGGCGCCCTTCAGGGCTTCGATTTCCGCGTTGATCTTCGCTTTGTCGTCCTCGGTGAGCTTGTCACCCAGTTCTTTGACGGTCTTTTCGGTGGTGTAGATCAGCTGGTCTGCGTGGTTCCTGGTTTCCACTTCCTCCTTGCGGCGCTTATCCTCTTCTGCGAACTGCTCCGCTTCCTTGATGGCGCGCTCGATTTCGGCGTCCGTCAAATTGGTGGAGGCGGTGATGGTCACCTGCTGCTGGTTGCCGGTGCCCAGGTCCTTGGCGGACACGTGCACGATGCCGTTGGCGTCGATGTCGAAGGTGACTTCGATCTGGGGCACGCCCCTGGGCGCGGGCGCGATGCCCGACAGGGTGAAGCGGCCGAGGGTTTTATTGTACTGCGCCATTTCGCGCTCGCCCTGCAGCACATGCACTTCGACGCTGGTCTGCCCGTCCGCCGCGGTGGAGAAAATCTGGCTCTTCTTGGTGGGGATGGTGGTGTTGCGCTCGATGAGCTTGGTGAACACGCCGCCAAAAGTCTCGATGCCCAAAGACAAGGGCGTAACGTCCAGCAGCAGAATGTCCTTCACTTCGCCGCCCAGCACGCCTGCCTGAATGGCGGCGCCGATGGCAACGCACTCGTCCGGGTTGATGCCCTTGAAGGGCTCCTTGCCGATGACGTTCTTCACCGCTTCCTGCACCGCGGGAATGCGGGAGGAGCCGCCCACCAGAATAACCTTGTCGATGTTCGCGGCGGTCAAGTTGGCGTCGCGCAGCGCGTTTCGTACGCAGACGATGGTCTTATCCACAAGGTCCGCGGTCAGCTCGTTGAACTTCGCCCTGGTGAGGGTGATGTCCAGATGCTGCGGGCCGTTCTGGTCCATGGTTATGAAGGGAAGGTTGATGTTGGCACTCATTATGCCGGAAAGCTCGATCTTCGCCTTTTCGGCGGCTTCCTTCAGGCGCTGATGGGCGTTCCTGTCCTGCAGCAGGTCGATGCCGTGGGACTTTTTGAACTCACTGGCGGCGTACTGGATGATGCGGTCGTCAAAATCGTCGCCGCCCAGACGGTTGTTGCCAGCGGTGGCGAGCACTTCGAACACGCCGTCCGCGATTTCCAGAATGGAAACGTCGAACGTGCCGCCGCCCAGGTCGTAAACCAGGATTTTGTGGCTGCCTTCCTTGTCAAGACCGTAGGCGAGCGCCGCGGCGGTGGGTTCGTTGATGATGCGAAGAACCTCAAGGCCGGCGATTTTGCCCGCGTCCTTGGTGGCCTGACGCTGGCTGTCCGAGAAGTAGGCGGGAACGGTGATGACCGCCTGGGTGACGGTTTCGCCCAGATACGCCTCAGCGTCCGCCTTGAGCTTCTGGAGTATCATGGCGGAAATCTGCTGGGGGGAGTAGTTCTTGCCGTCGATGGTCACGCGGCGGTCGGTGCCCATATCCCTTTTAATGGAAGAAACCGTTCCGTCCGGATTGGTGATCGCCTGGCGCTTCGCC
>JBMNTW010000177.1:0-4204 GCA_050945935.1 Christensenellales bacterium | reverse complement strand
TGATGCCGACGCAAACGTCCGTCACGCCCGAAGGCGCGAAACCTTCCACCGGCGATTCGGTGGCCTGCAGGTCGAGCATCAGCTGGAACACGCTGCGCGTGGCATCCACAAAGGGCTGATACAGATTTGCTGTCATGCTTCCACCCCCTGTTCAATGGCGTATCTGGCCAGGCGCAGATCTTCCGCCGCCACGTGATTGATGAGCCACGCAAGGAGCTTTCCGCAGAACTGCTGCATGAGCTGCTCGTCGCAGCCGCGCTCCTCGTATTCCTTCGAGACTTCGCCCACATACTGGACCATGCTTTCGTGGATCGCCTTGTGCTTCGCATAGCCGGGATACCCGATTTTGAGCTGGTACTCCTCTTCATCCCGGAAATGCTCCACCACATAGCTCTTCATGAAAGCCACCGTATCGTTGACTTTCTGCACTTTTTCATCCCAAGAGGCGTCGGAGCGCAGCGTCGTCATAAACGCTTCCACCCGGGCGAACAATTCCCGGTGCTGATCGTCAATCAGCTGCACACCGAGACGATACTTGTCCTTCCAAAGCATTGCTTGCACTGTCCTTTCGTTAAATAACGGCCGTTTCTGACAATACTGAAAATCATATATTCCTATTATAGCCATAGTATTCCACAAATCGCAAGCTTAAAGGCGCTTTGTGCCGGATTTCTTTGTGCTGATTTCATAACGAACTTGATTGGTCGCGCCGCCCGGGTCAAAGACAGGCACGGGGCTGTGAAAGGTGCATATGGTGTCACAGGGGGGGCGTTTTGGCATGGAACGCGCTCCCCCACACCTGAAAAAGGAGCGATTGTGTTGAACGTTTTATCCGTCGCGCGCACCGTGGGCGGTGCCGTCGCGTCCTCATCCAACGTGGTTTTCGACAAAGTGCTTTTCAACTCCGGCGGCATCGGTTACGACACCCAAACCGGCCTTGTTTCCCTGAACGAACTGGGTGTCTATACCTTTTACTGGTGGGTAAGCGTGCAGGGGGCGACAAACGCCGCCGGAACCAGCTTTGTGCTGACCAGCACCCAGGGAGATGAATTTTGGGGGGAATCAGAAGCGAAGCTGGGGCAGGTTTCGGGCAACGGCGTCATCCAGATGTCCGGAAGCACCCCCGTCACTGTTGCACTGCGCTACACCGGCGGCAATCTCGCCATGCTTTCCCCCAACGCCGCCGTCAAGGCAGCGCTGCTGGTGACCTTCGAGCAGGTGCATTCCTTCGGCGCTTTGGGCCGGACGGGCGGCGTGCTGGATCTGACCCCCGTTCCCCAGGTCGTGCCCCTGTCTGTGCCTTCCGCCGCTGCCCGCAACGTGGACTTCGTGTCCCAGCCCAACGCCATCGTGTTCACCGAATCCGGCGAATACCGCATTGACGTCTTTGCCACCGGCATGACGACCGCGCCCGCGGCGATTATGCTGGAAGTCACCCTCAACGGCGCTGTCGTCCCCTCATTGAGCCAGCGGCTCATCAGCGCCGGCGGCCAGACGGTAACCTTCGCCTTCACGGGTTATCTGTCCGTCAACAAAGGCTACAGTCTGATGCTGCAGATGACCGCTTTCGAAATGTCCAGTTCACCTTCGCGCCGCAGAATATGTCCGCCATGCTGAACGTTCAGCGGGTGTAGACGTTGTCCGGCGCAGTGAAAAACCCCGGGCGGCGGATGGACCGTCCGGGGTTTTTGCGTACTTTGGCGCGGACAGACACCAAAGGGTGATGCCTGTGTATGCTGCGCTCATATTGAAGCTCCACCGCTTAACGCGGGTGCTCCGTTCTTCGTTGCGTTGCGCGGACAGGCACCAAAGGATGAAACCTGTATATGCTGAAATAAGAGCTGCCCGCGAAAGCGCACTCTACGCATTACAAAACAAGGAGCGATTGCATGAGCGCATTATATGTATCGCGTAACCTGGGCGGAGAACTTCTATCGCCGGGCAACGTGGTTTTTGAAAACGTTCAGTTTCTGACGGGGGGACTCAGCTACAATCCCGTCAACGGCAACGTCACCCTGAACGATCCGGGGATTTACAAGGTGCAGTGGTGGGTGGCAATCCAGGATTCCCCCGCCGACAGCGGCATCAGCTTTGCCATTTCCAGCAGCCAGGGAGACTACATTCCCGGCCAGAGCGACGAAAAGCTCGGCCAGATCACCGGCATGGGTCTTATCGAAGTGTTCGAAGGACCTGTCGACGTCGTACTCAGCTACGAAACAAGCCGGCCTGCCTATCTTGCAGAACGGCTGGACGTCAAAGGCGCGCTGATGGTCACCTCCGAACCCGTGGCGGCCTTCGGCTCCCGCTTTAACTTTAACGGAAATCTGGAGCTTTTCCCCGACGGGCCCATCGGGGTGCCCCTTCCCTTCAACACCGGCATCTTCCGAAACGTGACCATGGATCCGGACAATGCCATCACCATCCAGCTTCCGGGGTCGTACAGGATCGACGCGGCCTTCAGCGGCACATCGAGCGGCAACGCGGTGCTCACGCTGTCCGTGGCGATCAACGGAACGCCCGAGCCGGCATTGGAACAGTCCCTGGAGTGCACGTCCGACACCACGGTGACATTCTCCTTCTTCAATTACCTGAACCTGAGCGCCGGCGACATGCTGACTCTTCAGTTGAGTTCCGACACAGAAACCAACTTCGTTTCACTGGCGGCCCTTTCCGCCATGCTGAGCGTGCAGCGGGTGTTTGGCCTTTGAGCCTTCTGCATGCTGCCGAAAAAAAGCCCCGTGCTCTTACGCCGGGGCTTTGCTTGCGCTTTTTTAGGAACTTCTTCTTTTTGTAAGCGGCTTATCCTGCGAGCAGAGCCATGCGCCCAGCGCCATCAGCGCGAGAGCGATGTAAAATGTTTTTTGCGGCGCTTCCCGAAGGATCACGAGGGACAAAAACGCCCCGATGAAGGGCGCTACGGCGTAATACGCGCTGGTTCTGGCGGCGCCCAGCAGCCTTTGGGCGTAAATGTAGAAGTAGATGCTCAAGCCATAGGCAAACAGACCGACGCACAGCACGGCGAACACGCTCCAGACCACCGCAATGCGCTCGCCGGCAAGAAAGCCGATAATCAGCGACCCCATGCCGGAAAACACGCCCTTCAGCAGCACAATCTGCAGCGGGTCCTTGGCGGAAATTTTTCTGGTGCAGTTGTTTTCAAACCCCCAGCACACCGCTGCGAGCAGTATCAGCAGCGAACCGAAGGAAAAGCGCAGGCTGGTCAAATCCTCCAAAGAAAGCGCCATGCAGGACAGCGTGACGAACACAATGCCCAGCCACAGCCTGGGGCTGATGGACTCCTTGAAAATCGCCAGGGCGATTAAGGACGTTGCCACGATTTCGAAGTTGTTCAATAGCGACGCGTTCGCCGCCGTGGTCGCCTGAAGCCCCAGAAGCAGGCAGATGGGGGCGAGCACGTCTAAAAGAATCATGGCGATCACATAGGGCAGTTCCTTTTTCGAAAGGGAAAGTTCCCCCTGCTGTTTGGAAATGATTTTTCGAAACGCGCCGATGAGCAGCGTGCCGATGCCTGCGCCCAGATACAAAAACCCCGCCATCAGCGTTGAGGGCATGTACGCGAGCAGAATCTTCGCACTGGGCGAACTGAGCGCGTACAGCGCGGCGGCGAGTATGGCAAACAGGGTGCCCTTCAGCATGTTTTTGCTCACCGGAGGCCTCCTTGATGGCGGGGTGCGAATAGATGCGGCACTTTTCCATGATTGTAACATTTAAGCCGCGCCATTCCCAGCGGAAAATGGAAGGTTGCTAATGAAAAAGGCTGCGCGCAGGCGCAGCCTTTTTTCGGCAGGCGCTCGATTACGCCTGTTCCAGCCGGGCTTTGAGATTGCGTTCAAAGCTCTTGATGTTTTCCAGAAACTTATCGAGCTGGGCAAATATTTCTTCTTCGGAGAGTTCCTCGTCAACATGAATGCGCCTGGTGGAAAAATGCGTGCGCCACTTCCAGTTTTCCTTTCGTCTTTTGGATGGATGCAGGGCGTTGATGCGATCACACATCACCCGAAGATGTTCGGGTATGTTCTGCGAGCTTACGGCAAGCTGCATATAGTACCTGTTGCCGCCATCGTTGATAATCTCGTAAAAGTAATAATTCTTGGTGTTCCATCCGCTTAAGGCCTCTTCCGCATCCGGCAGGATTTCAGACATGGTCTTGGTTAAAAAGCGCGTGCACGTTTTGGTACACTTG
>JBMNTW010000176.1:0-4225 GCA_050945935.1 Christensenellales bacterium | reverse complement strand
CTCTACTACCACGAAAACGTGTTTCGCCCCGCCCGTCACGCCAGGGAGTTCCGGGAAATCGCCCAGACGGGGCTGGAGTGCATCGGCGCGCTGACGGCGTACGATATTTCCGAAATACTCTTCCTCGCCCAGCGCACCCTTTTTGCGGTGGATGAAAGTTATGTGCTGGACGTTTCGCATCTGGGCTTCGTTTCCGCCGTGCTGGAGGAGCTGGGGGCGGACGGCGCGCTGAGCAGGAAGCTATTGAACCTGCTGCAAAAAAAAGCGCCCCACGAACTGGCGAAACTGGCGAAAGCCTTCGGCATGGGGGAGGAGGAACTCTCGACTCTCATGCGTCTGGCGACGGTTTCGGGCGGTTTTGACGAAACTGTGAGCATCGCGAAAACCCTGTGCAGGGAAAAACGGTCCGAAGCGGCGCTGAACGAACTTGTATCCATCTGCGAACCCCTGCAAAAGCGGTGTCTAAGGCTGGATTTTTCCATCGTGTCCGACTTGAAGTACTACAACGGCGTGGTGTTTCAGGGGTATGTGCCCAAAGTCCCCGAACCGGTGCTTTCCGGCGGTCAGTACGACCTTCTGCTCCAGAAAATGGGCAAACGGGGCAAAAAAGCGGCGGGTTTCGCCCTGTATCTGGACGGTATTGAGCGTTATTACGGCGAACTGCGCACACTACCCCCCGTCATCACCATTTTGTACGACCCGGACGATTCGCCGGCGAACATCTTCGCCGCGGTGGAACAGGAAGCAGGTTTTGGCGGCGCGGTGCGGGCGGTGACGGACCCGAAGGACGCGACAGGCCGCGTCGTGGACCTTCGCAAAAAGGGGGCAGACCATGCTTAACATCGCCCTTCCCAAAGGCAGGCTGGGCAAAGCGGTTTACAAGCTGTTCGAAACGGCGGGCTACGGTACGGACGGCATGCCGGAAACCGACCGCAAACTGGTCTACGAAAATGAACAGGCGGGGGTGCGGTACTTCCTTGTGAAGCCGGCGGACGTTGCCACCTATGTGGAGCGGGGCACGGCGGACATTGGCATCGCCGGAAGCGACGTGCTGGCGGAACAGAACCCCGCTGTGTATGAACTATTGGACACGGGGCTGGGCAGATGCACCATCGCCGTGGCGGCAAAGAACGGATTTCATGACGACCTTTGCGCCCCGCTGCGCGTCGCCACGAAGTACCCCGGCATCGCCAGAGACTACTTCAAAAGGCAGAACCGCCAGATTGAGCTGATTCTTTTGCACGGCAGCATCGAACTTGCGCCCATACTGGGGCTTTCGGACGTGATTGTGGACATTGTGGAGACGGGCACCACGCTGAGGGAGAATGATTTGTCCGTCTTAAAAGTGATTTCGGAAGTTTCCGCCCGGTTGATCGCCAACCGCACGAGTTACCGCTTCAAACAGGAGGAAATCGAAAACCTGATTAAAATGCTGAACAGGGGAGGGGAGGCAACATGATCCGCATCAACTATCTGGAAGAACTGTCCGACGGGGATATTTTGAACCGCTCCTACGAATACGACGATTCCGCCGAATCAACCGTCGCCGCCATCATTGATGACGTGCGAACCAAAGGCGACGACGCGCTGCTGGACTATACGAAGCGCTTCGACGGCGTTTCCCTTTCTGCGTTGGAAGTCACAAAAAAGGAGTTTGACGAAGCACTGGCGGAAACCGACCCCTACTTTCTGGAAACCCTTCGCCTAGCGAAGGAGAACATCGCCGCCTTCCACACCCGTCAGCTGCACGAAAACTTCGTGATGACGCAAAATAACGGCGCCATACTCGGTCAGCGGTACACGCCTGTTGAAAAAGTAGGCATCTATGTGCCCGGGGGCACCGCGGCGTACCCCAGCAGTGTTTTGATGAACGCCGTTCCGGCGAAAATCGCGGGGGTAACAGAAGTCGTGATGGTCACGCCGCCCGACGAACGGGGAAAAGTCCCCTCCGTCATACTCGTGGCGGCAAAAATTGCCGGCGTGGACCGCGTGTTCAAAATCGGCGGCGCCCAGGCAGTCGCGGCGCTGGCCTACGGCACGCAAAGTGTTCCGAAGGTGCAAAAAATCGTCGGCCCGGGGAACAAGTACGTCGCCACCGCAAAGCGCAGGGTGTTCGGTCTGGTGGATATCGACATGATCGCCGGTCCCAGCGAAATCCTCATCGTGGCGGACGAAACGGCGAACCCCGTCCACGTGGCGGCGGACCTTCTCAGTCAGGCGGAGCACGATACGGACGCTTCCGCCGTGCTCATCACCACAAGCGAAACGTTGGCGAATCAGGTGGCGCAGGAGCTGGAGCGCCAGATTCCCCTTCTGCCGCGGGCAGAGATTTGCAGGCAGTCCATCGACAAGAACGGCAGAATCCTCATCGCAAAAAACCTGAACGACGCCGTAAACGCGGCAAACCGCATCGCGCCGGAGCATCTGGAGCTTTTTGTGCAGGAACCCTTCGGGCTTCTCGGTCTTGTGAAAAACGCCGGCAGCATATTCTTAGGAAAAAACACGCCGGAAGCGCTGGGGGACTATTTCGCCGGCCCCAACCACGTGCTGCCCACCGGCGGAACGGCGAAGTTCAGTTCCCCCCTTTCGGTGGACGATTTTGTGAAGAAGTCCTCCTTCCTGTATTACACGAAGGTGGCATTGTCCGCCGTTTCCGAACGGGTGGCGGACTTCGCAAAAAGGGAAGGACTCTCCGCCCACGCAAAAAGCATCACCTGCCGCTTTGAGGAGGACGCATGACGAGGTTTTTATCCAACGTTTACGCCGCAATGCAGCCCTACACCCCCGGCGAACAGCCCAAGGGGAGGAAGTTCGTTAAGCTGAACACCAACGAAAACCCCTATCCGCCGTCGCCTTCGGTCATCGCCGCCATCAGCGCCGCGGAAATCGGCAGGCTGAACCTGTACGGCGACCCTGAATGTACCGCACTTCATCAGGCGATCGCCCTGACCCACGGCGTAAACGAAAATCAGGTGATTTCGGGCAACGGGTCGGACGAGATACTCGGATTCATCTTCATGGCGTACGGCATGGGAAAGCGTGCGGTGTTTCCGGACGTTACCTACGCCTTCTACCCCGTTTTCGCCCGGCTGTTCGGCGTTCCCTACCGTGAAATCCCCGTAAGAGAGGACTTCACCATCGACCCTGCGGATTACGACAACGCAAACGGCACGATTTTCATCGCCAACCCCAACGCGCCCACGGGATTTGCCCTGACCGGGGAGCAAATCGCGCGCATCGCAAAAAACAACCCGAACGACCTTGTGGTGGTGGACGAAGCGTATGTGGACTTCGGCGGCGAGAGCGCGCTGCGCCTGATTGACAAGTACGACAATATCCTCGTGGTGCGCACGTTTTCCAAGTCCCGCTCGCTGGCGGGGCTGCGGGTGGGGTACGCGATTTCCACGCCGGAGATCATCGCCGAACTCAATGCCATCAAGTTTTCCTGGAACCCGTACAATGTGGACCGGCTCGCCATGCTCGCCGCCGCCGCCGCCGTACTGGACCAGGGCTATTTCGAAGCGAAGGTGCAAAGCATCGTGAACACCCGGCAGGCGTTTACCGGAAAGCTCATCGAACTGGGTTATACGGTGCTGCCTTCAAAAGCGAACTTCGTGTTTGCCAAACACCCGAGGTTAAGCGGCAAAGCACTTTATGAAGGGCTGAAGGAGCAGGGCGTGCTGGTGCGCTGGTTCAACTCGGAACGCATCAAGGACTATGTGCGCATCACCATCGGCACGCCGGAGCAGATGGACGCGTTTTTGCAGGCAGCCGAAGCGGCGGAAAGGGCAAAGCCATGAGAACGGCGGAAGTAGTTCGAAACACGGCGGAAACGCAGATTGAACTGCGACTGAACCTTGACGGAGGCGAAAAGGGGCGCATCGACACGCCCTGCGGCTTTTTGAACCATATGCTCACGCTGTTCTGCCACCACGGAAGGTTTTGCGTCGATCTGAAAGCTTCGGGGGACGTGGAGGTGGACTACCACCACCTGACGGAGGACGTCGCCATCGTCCTCGGCAAGGCGTTTTCCAAAGCGCTGGGGGAAAAGCGGGGCATTTTCCGCTACGGCGAGGCGACCATTCCCATGGACGAGGCGCTGATTTCGGTGTATCTGGACCTTTCGGGAAGAGCGGGGTATTACGGGAACCTTTCCATCCCTGCCCAAAAGGTGGGGGATTTTGATACCGAGCTGGTGGACGAGTTCCTCACAGCCCTGTGCCGC
>JBMNTW010000175.1:0-4276 GCA_050945935.1 Christensenellales bacterium | reverse complement strand
CTGGCGACGATGACCGCGTTCTCTCCCGTGGCGCCCACATCCGCCCCGGCCTTGACCATCACGCTGGTGGCGATGCTGTTGGTGCCCACTGCCGTCAGTTCCACATCGGGATGGACACGTTTGAGGTGCTCGATGATGAGCTTGCCCATGCGTCCGCCGTTGCCGTCGATGATTACGATGTTCAAACCGTTGCCCTCCGTGCTATCATTAACCTGATTTTACCATGCAGCCGGGGTTTTGTCACCCTTGGCACCCTTGACAGCGAACCCTGTCGCGCGAAGCGCGTGAAAAACATACACACTGCCGTCAAGCCCGATTCCGGCAAAGAGAGCTGGAACCGTTTGCCTCTCTACCCAAGGGGGGAGGCAGGCAGCCCAAGGCTGGTTCAAACGGTTGCCTGCGCGTGCCGCGATTCCGGTAAAATCCTTGGGAGGTATCACCATGCATATGGCAGACGCTCTGCTGTCCCCCGCCGTGGGCGGGGTGATGTGCGCCGTCAGTGCTGGCGCTGTGGCGGTTTCCGCCGCCAAGATCAGTAAGGACGAGTTTGACGACAAGAAAATTCCCATCATGGGAATCATGGGCGCGTTCGTGTTTGCCGCCCAGATGATCAACTTCACCATTCCCGGCACAGGCTCCAGCGGCCACCTCGGCGGGGGGATCCTTCTCGCGGCGACGCTGGGGCAGTTTCCCGCCTTTTTGACCCTTGCGGCGGTGCTCATCATTCAGGCGCTGTTCTTTGCGGACGGAGGACTGCTCGCCTTGGGCTGCAACGTGTTCAATCTGGCGTTTGTAACCTGTCTTGTTGTCTATCCGCTGATTTTCAAACCCATTATTAAAAAAGGAATGACTCCGGGCAGAATCACCGCGGCGTCCTTGATTTCCGCCGTGGCCGGTCTTGCTGCGGGGGCTTTTTTGGTGGTGCTGCAGACGCTGGTTTCCGGCATCACCGAGCTTCCCTTTGCCACCTTCGCGGGGCTGATGATACCCATCCATCTCGCCATCGGCGTGGTGGAAGGGCTGGTCACTGCTGCAGTGCTGGTGTTCGTTTATAAAATGCGGCCGGAGATTCTGGAATGCGCGGCGGAACGAAAAGCCCTGGGCGGCGTGAAGGTGAAAAGGGTCGCCCTTGTCCTGCTTGCAATCACCGTGCTGGTGGCGGGGGGGCTGTCGCTTCTCGCTTCGGCGTATCCGGACGGTTTGGAATGGTCCATCGAAAAGACCGCCGGCGAAGCGGAGCTTTCGGCAGAAAGTGACGTTCACAAAGCCGCGGCGGACCTGCAGGAGGGCGTTGCCATCATGCCGGATTACGACTTCAAGGAAGAGGGCGCGTCATCCATCCCCGGCACATCTGTAGCCGGCATCGTGGGCGCGGGGATTACACTGGCTGTTGCCTGCGCCTGCGGCTTCGGGATTCACCTTGCCAAAAAGCGCAGAAGAAGAGCCGCCGCACAAAGCTGAGTCCCGCTTGATTTGAGCAGCGCGCGATGAAAGCGGTGCACCCCGCCGCAAAGGAGGATGCGATTTGTCCAAACTGTCCGACGCGATGGCGGACCTTTACACGGTGGAGCAGCTCGCCGCGAAGGATACGCCCGTTCACAACCTGCACCCGCTGGTCAAGCTGTTGACCGCTCTGGCGTTCATCGTGGCGGTGGTGTCCTGCGAACGGTATCAGCCTTTGAGGCTCATTCCCTTTGTGTTTTATCCCGTTCTGCTCTTCGCGGCGGCGGAACTGCCCGCACTCAAGCTTTTAAAACGCGCGGCGCTGGCGCTGCCCTTCGCCGTTGTGGCGGGGGCGTCCAACCTGTTTTTTGACCGTGCCCCAGCCGCGCTTTTGCTGGGCGTTTCCATCAGCGGCGGAACGCTGGCGTTTTTCACCGTGGTGCTCAAGGCGTACCTTTGCGTGCTGGCGCTTTTGCTGCTCACCGCCACCACCACCATGGCGGACCTGACAACCCAGCTGGTTCGTTTGAAGGTTCCGCCGGTGATGGTCACCGTGCTGACGATGACGTACCGCTACCTGTCCACCCTGATGAACGAAGCGTCCGCCATGAGCGCGGCCTACGCTTTGCGCTCGCCCAACGCCAAGGGCGTAAAACTCGCCCACATGGGGCAGTTCGCCGGGCAGCTGTTAATCAAAAGCGCGGACCGGGCGGAAAGGGTGTACGCCGCCATGAAGCTTAGGGGCTTTTCCGGACCGGTGCCGGGCAGCAGGGGCGCATCCATGCAGAAAAAGGACTGGGCGTACCTTCTGCTGGTGCTTGCCGCCGTGGCTGCGGTGCGCGTGTTTGACATTCCGTCCGCTCTGGGCGGACTACTGGGGGGCATGGTATGATAGAAGTCAAAGGGCTCACCGTCACCTATCCGGACGGCACCCGTGCTTTGGAAAACGTCTGCTTTTCGGTGAAAGAAGGAGAGCGCGTCGCCCTGGTGGGGGCGAACGGCGCGGGCAAGTCCACCCTGCTGATGACCATGGTGGGCGTGTGCGAAAAGGCCGGAGGTAGCGTGAACATCGCCGGTGTGGAGCTGACGAAAAAGAACCTGCCCACATTGCGCGCCCACGCCGGCGTGGTGCTGCAGAATCCGGACGACCAGCTGTTTTGCGCCACCGTGTATGACGATGTGGCCTTCGGCCCGCGCAACATGGGGATGGACGAAGCGGCTGTGGCGCATCGGGTGGCGGCGGTGTTAGCCGACCTTGGCATCGAGAAGCTGCGGGACAGGATGCCCCACAGGCTGTCCGGAGGCGAAAAGCGGGTCGCGGCCATCGCGTCGGTGCTTTCCATGCGCCCTTCGGTGATGCTGTTTGACGAACCGACCTCTTTTTTAGACCCCAGGGCAAGAAGAAACGTGGCCCATCTGCTATCCAGCCTGCCCCACACCATGCTCATCGCCACCCATGATCTGGACATGGCGCTGGACGTGTGCGAGCGTGTCATCGTACTGAAAGGGGGCAGGGTGCTTTCCGACGGGCCTGCCCGAACACTGTTGACAGACAAGAACCTGATGGAATCCGCGGGACTGGAACTCCCGCTCAGTTTAGGAGGGAAACCATGACGCTTCAGGAATTTTTTACAGAAAACCCTGTGGTGGCACTGGCCTATTCGGGCGGCGTGGACTCCTCGTATCTTTTGTATGAAGCCAAAAAGCACTGCAAACGCGTGGGCGTTTACACGGCGCGCACCGCCTTCGTGCCCGCCTTTGAACTGGAAGAAGCGGAAGAACTGGCGCAAAAGCTGGGCGTGCCTGTCACCTTTTTGGATCTGGACCCGTTGAGCGTACCCGGCGCCGTGGCGAACGGGCCGGACAGGTGCTATCACTGCAAGATTGCCGTTTTCACGAACATCATCGCAAAAGCGAAAGAGGACGGATTCCCCTTGGTGATCGACGGAACCAACGCTTCGGACGACGCGTCCGACCGCCCCGGCATGAAGGCGCTGCAAGAGCTCGGCGTGCGCTCCCCCTTGCGGGAATGCGGCATCACCAAGGCGCAGGTGCGAAAAGCGTCCAAAGAAGCGGGGCTGTTCACCTGGGATAAGCCTGCCTACGCCTGCCTTGCCACAAGAGTACCCACCGGAACGCCCATTACCAAATATGCTCTTGAACGCATCGAAAAGGGTGAAAAAGCGCTGTTCGATTTGGGATTTACGGACTTTCGACTTCGCCTGATGGGCAGTTACGCAAGGCTGCAGTTCAACAAGGCGCAGATTGAGCGCGCCTTTGCCGAACGGGAAAGCATCATCGCCGCACTTGACGGGCTGTTTGAGGGTATCACCCTCGATTTGCAATCCAGAATATCTTCGCCGGAGGAATGAATGGATAAGTACGACGCACTCGCCCTGCTGCGCGCCGTGGAAAGGGGAGAAGTCACCCCGGAGGACGCGCTGGTTAAACTCCGTATCGCCCCCTTTGAGGATTTGGGCTTCGCCAAGGTGGACTACCACAGAGATTTGCGCCAGGGGATTCCCGAGGTCATCTTCGGTCAGGGCAAAACGCCGGAGCAGATTGCCGGAATCGTTTCCGCCATCAAAAAACGCGGCGGGAAGGACATTCTGATTACCCGCATGGCAAAAGAAGCGGTGGAAGCGGTTTCAAAAGTGGCGGAACTGGACTATTGCGAAATCGGGCGCATCGGCGTCGCCTGCCCGGCCCCGGACCGCCCTTCGGTGGGCTCCGTGGTGGTGGCGTCCGGCGGCACGGCGGACATTGCCGTCTGCGAAGAAGCGGCGATCACCGCCACCGTTCTAGGCAGCAAGGTCACACGGCTGTATGATGT
>JBMNTW010000174.1:0-4282 GCA_050945935.1 Christensenellales bacterium | reverse complement strand
CCTGTGAGCGCACCTTCCCGAAAGGAGAAGCAATGACGAACACCTCTTCCGCCCGGCCCTGCCGGCTGAAAGGAACGGATAGCTGCGAAAAGCTCGCCCGGGGCGACTGCAAAGTCTGCCCCGGCGGCACCGCGGCGGATGACCGGATCGACGAGCTGGAGCGGCACGTCAAGGCTGTTTCTGAACTTCTGCCGGAGGAAGGGCCGGAAACGCTCTACGAGTCCGAAACCTGCCTTCTTTGCGCGGGCAGACCGGAAAAGAAGAGCTGCTACGCCCTGTGGGATTTCGGAAACGTCCAGCCGAAGGAAAAAGTTCCGGGTATTCTGGGCATCCAAAGGGAAGCCAAGGTCGGTTCAATCGTTCCGCTGCAGTTTGCCTGCTGTGAAAAGTGCAGGAAAAACTGGGAAAAGCTGGCGCTTTCGCTGCCGGTTTCCGTCGCCGCGGGCGGCGTGGTCGGCCTCGCCACCGGGTACATTCTTCCCATACGCTACGCGCTCACGCGCGTTCATCCGGCGCTGCCGTTGGGCGTTTTTGCGGGATTTGTGCTCCTTGGCTGGCTGCTTGGAACGCTTCTTCGCCGTAGCATCCTCAAAAAGAAGGGCGCGGAAACCACATTCGATGTAAATAAATTGCCCTATGTGGTCAAAATGAAGGAAAAGGGCTGGTTTTTGCTGATGGGCGGCAGGCTCAAGCGGCCGGTCTTTTCCGAAGAAAGAAGAAAGCGCGGCTGGTTTAGCTGATTTAGAAGAAGCTGTGCCGCGCATCCCGATGGACGTGCGGACGGCTGTGAACCCCAAGCCAAATGTATTTGACAACAGACCTGTTCAGTGCTAAACTGTTTTGGCGCATGTGAAACCGAGAGGTTCACAGCGTCTGAATGAGCCTGTAAAGTTCGTTTGTAGGGTTGCAGCGAATTTTATCCGTATATAGATTCATCATTACTTGATTACTTCGGAAGGAGGGCATTTTCATATGCCTACTATTAACCAGCTGGTCCGCAAGGGCAGGCAGCAGGTCGTATATAAATCCAACTCCCCGATTCTGCAGCAGTGCCCCCAGAAGCGCGGCATCTGCACCGCCGTCAGGACCATGACCCCCAAGAAACCGAACTCTGCGCTCAGGAAGATCGCGCGTGTCCGCCTCACCAACGAGATGGAAGGTACCGCCTACATCCCCGGCATCGGCCACAACCTGCAGGAGCACTCTGTGGTGCTGATCCGCGGCGGCCGTGTCAAGGACCTGCCCGGCGTTCGTTACCACATCATCCGCGGCGCTCTTGACGCTGCAGGCGTTGCAAAGCGCATGCAGGGCCGTTCCCTTTACGGAGCGAAGAAGCCCAAGACCGCCACCAAGAAGTAAGGAGGTAACCGAACATGCCCAGACGTGGATTCGTACCCAAGCGCGAAGTGCTTGTGGACCCCGTATATAAGAGCGCGATCGTCACCAAGCTGATCAATCAGGTCATGCTGGACGGCAAGCGCGGAACCGCGCAGAAAGCCGTTTACGGCGCGTTTGACATCATCCGTGAGAAGACGGGCCGCGACCCCCTTGAAGTGTTCATGGAATGCCTGAACAACGTGATGCCCGTTCTCGAAGTCAAGGCCCGCCGCGTCGGCGGCGCGACCTATCAGGTCCCGCTTGAGATCCGCCCCGAGCGCAGGCAGACCCTGGGCCTCCGCTGGCTGGTGAACTATTCCCGCGCCCGCGGCGAACGCACCATGGACGCCCGCCTCGCCGGCGAAATCATGGACGCCGCCAACTCCACCGGCAGCGCCTTCAAGAAGAAGGAAGAAACCCACAGGATGGCCGAGGCCAACAGGGCCTTCGCTCATTACCGCTGGTAATTTCTGCCCAGGGCGGGAGAGCACCTTATTAACGCTATTATGGTTGAGGTACGGCATGCTTGGCCATGCCGTATCTTGCCGTCAACAACAAAAAACCAAACGACCTTCCCGCAGGATTATATGTTGACCATCTGATTACTACGGGAAAGGAGGAGACACCATGCCCCGGGAATTTTCTCTCGAAAACACAAGAAACATTGGAATCATGGCGCACATCGACGCCGGAAAGACGACGACGACCGAGCGCATTCTTTACTATACCGGCCGCATCCACAAGGTGGGCGAAACCCATGAGGGCGGCGCCACCATGGACTGGATGGTTCAGGAGCAGGAACGCGGCATCACCATCACGTCTGCCGCCACCACCTGCCGCTGGAAGGGATGCAGGATCAATATCATTGACACGCCGGGCCACGTTGACTTTACCGTTGAAGTGGAGCGCTCTTTAAAAGTACTGGACGGCGCCGTCGCTGTGTTCTGTGCCAAGGGCGGGGTCGAGCCTCAGTCCGAGACCGTATGGCGCCAGGCCACCAATTACGGTGTGCCTCGCATGGCCTACGTCAATAAGATGGACATCACCGGTGCGGATTTCTTCAACGTCGTGTCCATGATGCACGAACGTCTGGGCGCGAACGCCGTGCCGATCCAGCTTCCGATCGGGAAGGAGTCCGAGTTTGTCGGCATTGTCGACCTTGTGGAGATGAAAGCCATCATCTACCACGACGACGACGGCAAGAACACCGACGATGCTCCCATCCCTGAAGACATGCTCGACCTTGCGGAGGAATACCGCGCAAAGCTCATCGACGCCATCGCCGACCAGGACGATGAACTGATGGAAAAGTACCTCAACGGCGAAGAACTCACCGCCGATGAGATTCGCGCATGCCTGCGCAAGGGCACCATCTCGAACCAGATCGTGCCCGTGACCTGCGGCACTTCCTACCGCAACAAGGGCGTTCAGCCCCTGCTGGATGCCATCGTCGCCTACATGCCCTCCCCGGTGGACATTCCCGCCATTAAGGGCAAGAAGCCCGGCGACGAGGACAGCGATGACGTTCGCCACTCTTCGGACGAGGAACCCTTCTCCGCGCTGGCGTTCAAGATCATGTCCGACCCGTTTGTGGGCAAGCTCGCCTTCATCCGCGTCTATTCCGGTACGCTGGAAAACGGCAGCTACGTCTACAACTCCACCAAGGGCAAGCGCGAGCGCGTGGGCCGCATCCTGATGATGCACGCCAACGACCGCAAGGAGATTGACAAGGTCTTCGCGGGCGACATTGCCGCCATCGTCGGCCTGAAGGACACCACCACCGGCGACACCCTGTGCGACGACAAGCATCCCATCATCCTGGAGTCCATGGTGTTCCCCGAGCCCGTTATCCGCGTGGCCATCGAGCCCAAGACCAAGGCCGGTCAGGACAAGATGACCATGGCGCTGGTCAAGCTGGCGGAGGAAGACCCCACCTTCAATACCTACACCGACGGTGAAACCGGTCAGACCATCATCGCCGGCATGGGCGAACTGCATCTGGAAATCATCGTCGACCGTCTGATGAGGGAGTTCAAGGTTGAGGCCACCGTGGGCAAGCCCCAGGTTGCCTACCGCGAATCCATCACCAGGGAAGCGACGGGCCGCGGCCACTACGTCCGCCAGTCGGGCGGCAGGGGCCAGTACGGCGACTGCGTGATCAAGCTGATCCCCGGCGAACCCGGTTCCGGATACAGCTTCACCAGCAAGATCGTCGGCGGCGTCATCCCGAAGGAGTACATCGAGCCCATCAACCAGGGCATCCAGGAAGCGGCGAAGGCCGGCAGCCTGGGAGGCTACGAGCTGGTGGACTTCGCGGTGGAACTGCTCGACGGTTCCTACCACGAAGTGGACTCTTCCGAAATGGCATTCAAGATCGCCGGTTCCCTCGCTTTGAAGGAAGCGCTCAAAAACGCCGCTCCCGTGCTGCTTGAGCCGATGATGAGGGTCGAAATCAACGTGCCGGACGAGTATCTGGGCGACGTGATCGGCAACATCAACGCCCGCCGCGGCCGCATCAACGGCATGGAGGAGCGTTCCGGCACCCAGTGCGTCAACGCCGTCGTGCCGCTGTCCGAAATGTTCGGTTACGCCACAGACCTGCGTTCCCGTTCCCAGGGCAGGGGTAACTACACGATGCAGTTCGACCATTACGAAGAAGTGCCTAAGAACATTATGGAAAAGGTTACGGGTAAATCCTGACCGGTTTATGCCGGCTGAGCATTAAAAGCAAGCAAAGCACAAATACACGTTACAGGAGATCAAAAGAGCAATGGCTAAGGCAAAATTTGAACGCACTAAGCCCCACGTAAACATCGGTACGATCGGCCACGTTGACCATGGCAAGACCACCCTGACCGCTGCGATCACCATGACGCTGAGCCAGTCGGGCAACGCGCAGGCCATG
>JBMNTW010000173.1:0-4291 GCA_050945935.1 Christensenellales bacterium | reverse complement strand
AGAGGGCTCCGCCGCCTATTACTCCATCAACTGCTCCGGCGAGCAGGCAAAAAAGTTCTGGATGAGCCTGGGATTTGTGGACGACGGCGTGGACGAGTACGGCGAACCGCTGATGAAAAGGGCATAAGGGTCAAAAAAAGAGTGCGGAGGGTATCCGCACTCTTTTTGCTAGTCCTTTTTATGGCACATCGAGGAGCTGGGGCAGCCTTCGCAGCCGCACCCGCAGCCGATGGACTTGCCGCTCTTTCTTTTCTTGATCATGTTGGCGACTATCAGGGCTACAATCGCCGCCAAACCTGCGACGATCAAAATGTTTGCAAGGTTCTCGCTGAAAAACTGGAGCATGGTGCTGACCTCCTTTTTGTGTCAGTTGCCTTACGAGGGGAGTTTTGCCTGCGCTTTTACCGAAGGTGCGGAGACACCGCCTTCCCTGTAAGGCCGAAACAGCAGGTACAGGAAGGCGAAAAGCACGACGAATGCGGCAATGGTGCCGATGCCGAAGGCTCCTGTGGTGAGCAGCATGCCCAGCTGGTAGATGCAAAGCGCCACGGCGTAGGCAAAAACGGTCTGGTAGCCGATGGCGAACCAGGTCCACCTGGCGCTGTTCATCTCCCTGCGGATGGCGCCAATGGCGGCAAAGCAGGGGGCGCAGAGCAGGTTGAACACCAGGAAGGAGTATGCGGCAAGCGTTGTGAAGCTGGCGGCAAGCTGGCCCCAGATTTCCACGCCGGTTTCCGCCACTTCGGCAAAGCCGTACAGAATGCCGAAGGTGCCGACAACGTTCTCCTTCGCCACAAGGCCGGTGATGGCGGCGACGGAAGCCCTCCAGTCGCCCCAGCCCAAAGGCGCGAACACGGGGGCGAGCGCGCCGCCGAAGGCTGCGAGGAAGCCGTCGCTCAAGTTTTCAACCATGGTGAACCTGCCGTCCACAATGCCGAAGTTGGACAAAAACCACACCAGAATGGTGGAAAGCAGGATGATGGTGCCCGCCTTCTTGATGAAGGACCAGCCGCGCTCCCACATGCTGCGAAGCACGTTCTTCGCCGTGGGCAGGTGGTAGGCGGGAAGCTCCATCACAAAAGGTGCGGGGTCGCCGGCGAACAGTCTGGTCTTTTTCAGAATGATGCCGGAGGTAATGATCGCCGCCATGCCCACGAAGTAGGCGCTGGGCGCCACCCACCAGGCGCCGCCGAACAGCGCGCCGGAAATCAGGGCGATGATGGGCAGTTTCGCGCCGCAGGGGATGAAGGTGGTGGTCATAATGGTCATCCTGCGGTCGCGGTCGTTCTCGATGGTTCGAGACGCCATAACGCCGGGCACGCCGCAGCCCGTTCCAATGAGAATCGGGATGAAGGACTTGCCGGAAAGGCCGAACTTTCTGAAAATCCGGTCCATGATGAAGGCGATGCGCGCCATGTAGCCGCAGGCTTCCAGGAAGGCTAGGAACAGGAAGAGTATGAGCATCTGGGGCACGAAGCCCAGCACGGCGCCCACGCCGCCCACGATGCCGTCCACAATCAGCCCGTGGAGCCAGGGTGCTGTGTTGACCGATTCCAGCGCGCTGCTCACCAGCACGGGAATGCCCGGCACCCAGGTGCCGTAATTTGCCGGATCCGGTTCTTCCACAGCCAAGGCCGCTTCGTATTCCGCATAGGTGACGGGGATTTCCTCTTCCACGCTGCCCCCGTCGTCATAAAGGAAGGCGGTGGCGGTGAGGCTTGCGGCATCTGCGGCATCCACGGCCGCATCTTTCGCGGCGGTTTCGAAAGCTTCTACAATTAACGACGCGCGGCCGAACTCGTTTGCGGCTTCTTCGTATTCCGCGGCGCCGCTGCCGAAAAGGTGCCAGCCGTCGCCGAACAGCCCGTCGTTCGCCCAGTCGGTGGCCCAGCCGCCCACGGTGGAAACGGCAATGTAGTACACCAGTACCATCACCAGCGCGAAGATGGGCAGCGCCAGAATGCGGTTGGTGACGATGCGGTCGATCTTGTCCGAAACGGTGAGGGAGCCTCTGTTCTTTTTATGGTAGCACCCCTTGATGATGGAGGCAATGTAAAGATACCGCTCGTTGGTGATGATGCTTTCGGCATCGTCGTCCATTTCGGTTTCGCAGCATTGAATGTCCTGCTCGATGTGGGCCTTCAGATCTTCGGGAAGGTTGAGCTGGGCCATGACCTTTTCGTCCCGCTCGAACAGCTTGATGGCGAACCAGCGCTGCTGGGTTTGGGGAATGTGGTCCCCCGCCGCCTCCTCGATGTGGGCAAGGGCGTGCTCCACGCTGCCGCGGAAGGAATGCTGGTGTTTGGTGGGAACGGCACGTCTGGCGGCTTCCACCGCTTTATCCGCAGCTTCTTTGATGCCCTTTCCCTTCAGGGCGGAGATTTCCACCACCGGGCAGCCGAGTTCCCTGGAAAGCTGGTCGATGTAGATCTTATCCCCGTTTTTTTCCACCACGTCCATCATGTTGACGGCCACCACCATGGGGATGCCGAGCTCCACGAGCTGGGTGGTCAGATACAGGTTGCGCTCGAGATTGGTGCCGTCCACGATGTTCAAAATCGCGTCCGGGCGCTCGGCGGTCAAAAAGTTCCTTGCCACAACCTCTTCCAGCGTATACGGCGAAAGGGAATAGATGCCCGGCAGGTCGACGATGGTCACGTCCTTGTGATTTTTCAGCCTGCCTTCCTTCTTTTCCACCGTGACGCCCGGCCAGTTTCCAACAAACTGGTTGGAACCGGTCAGCACGTTGAACAGCGTTGTCTTGCCGCTGTTGGGGTTGCCGGCAAGGGCAATTTTGATGGGCATTGGCGTTTCCTCCATTAAGGTTCTTCACGAGTGTGCGGGAACGAAAGCCGGTCAAGGTGTGCCGGCGCAGTATCGTCAGTTCGCGGGTTCGCTTTCTTCCAGCACGGCAATCATCGCCGCGTCCGCCTTGCGCAAGGAAAGCTCGTACCCGCGCACCGTCACTTCGATGGGGTCTCCCAGCGGCGCGACCTTGCGGACGTACACTTCCACGCCCTTGGTGATGCCCATATCCATAATCCTTCTTTTCACGGCGCCCGCCCCGTCGATCTTTGCCACGGTGACGGTGCTGCCGAGTTTGATTTCATTGAGCGTTTTCATGTTTCACAATCCCCTTTGTAATGGCTATACCATGATTTTTCGCGCCATTTCGGCACTGACGGCGACGCGGGAGTCCTTGACGCTGACGATGACGTTTCCGCCCATTTGCGCGACGACCGTGACGGAAGCGCCCACCACAAAGCCCAGGTTTTCCAGAAAAAGCCTTGTTTCGGGTTTGCCGCCGATTTTTTTAATCAGGTGTTCTTCCCCCACTTGAGCCATCGACAAAGGCATTGTGAGACCTCCTCGGCGCGGGGTTAGCAAAAGCTAACCACAAGCGAAAAAAATAAAGTTAGGATTTCCTAACTTCTTACAGGTTAGCATATGCTAACCGCCTTGTCAAGATTCATGGTAAGTCCGCAGAAAGGTCCGAATGGCGTTTGCTTTCGGCAGTGTTCTATGTTATTCTGCTGATACAAACGAAAGTACGAACACGAAGGAGGTGAGTCGCGGTGAAGCTGCAGGAATCCGCTGAAATGTATCTGGAAACGATTCTGGTTTTAAGCAGTAAAAGTTCGACCGTACGGTCTGTGGATATAGCCGAAGCGCTGGATTACAAGAAGCCCAGCGTCAGCGTGGCGATGAAAAAGCTGCGGGAAAACGGATACATTACCGTGGGCAGTGAAGGGTACATCTTTCTGACCGACAAGGGCAGGGAAGTGGCAGAAACCATTTATGAGCGGCACAACCTGCTGTCCGGCTGGCTGATGGAGCTTGGGGTGGAAAGGGAAATCGCCGTCATGGACGCTTGCAGGATGGAGCATGTAATCAGTCCGCAGAGCTTTGACGCCATCAAGAAGCACGTTACGGGAAAACCCGGTTCCCGTTGCCATACATAATCGAAAACGCAAAACCGCGGCAGGGGGTTCCCACCGCGGTTTTTTCATTCCGACTGCTCACGCGCCATCATTCGCCGATGATTTTCACCAGCACGCGCTTGTCCCTTTTGCCGTCAAACTCATAGTAAAAAATCTGCTCCCAGGGGCCGAAGTCCAGCCTGCCGTTCGTGATGGCGACCACCGTCTCCCTGCCCATGACGCTGCGCTTTAAGTGGGCGTCGGCATTGTCCTCAAAGCCGTTGTGGCGGTACTGGCTGTAGGGTTTTTCGGGGGCACGGCGCTCCAGCCAAACCTCGAAATCCTGATGCAGGCCGGACTCGTCGTCGTTG